>CAZHSL010000179.1:0-5791 GCA_964535185.1 uncultured Corynebacterium sp. | reverse complement strand
GTCTACGGCGCCTTCACCGACCGCTTCGGCATCGTGTGGCAGGTCAACATCTCCGGCAGCGAGGGCTGAGCGGTCTCCGACGACCTCCGCGCCCTGCTCGAGGCCGAACGCACCCGCACCCACGAGCGGATCGGGGCGCTGCGGCGCGACCACGCCGCGATCCTCGACGGGATGGAGCTGACCTCCACCGACGACGAGCACGACCCCGAGGGGCAGACCACCGCCGTGGACCGCTCCCGCACCGAGGCGCTGCTCGCGAGCGCCGAGCAGCACCTCGTCGATCTCGACGCCGCGGAGCAGCGGCTCGAGGAGGGGACCTACGGCCGCTGCGACGTCTGCGGCCGCGAGATCCCGCGTGCCCGGCTCGAGGTCCGGCCGACGGCGAGGACCTGCGTGGACCACGCCGTCTGACCGTAGGCTTCCTGCCATGACCCACCAGGCCACGCCCCTGCCCGACGGCTCGATCGTCGTCGTCGGCTCCGTGAACGTCGACCTCCTCGCGCAGGTGCGCCGCCATCCCGCGCCGGGCGAGACCCTGCACGGCACCGGCGGGCAGATGCTGCCCGGCGGCAAGGGCGCGAACCAGGCGGTGGCCGCCGCGCGCCTCGGCGCACGGGTCGCGATGGTGGGCGCCGTCGGCACCGACGCGCAGGCCGAAGTGGCGCTGTCCGCGCTGCGCGAGGCGGGCGTGGACCTCTCCCCTCTCGCCGAGGTCGAGGGGCCGACGGGACTTGCGATCGTCACGGTCGCGGAGGACGGGGAGAACTCGATCGTGGTCATCGCCGGCGCGAACGCGGCGATGGATGCCGAGCGGGTGCGCACGGCCGGCGACGTCATCTCCGCCGCGAGCATCGTCGTGTGCCAGGGGGAGATCCCGCGCAGCGGCATCGAGGCACTGCCCGCCCTGGTCACAGGGCGCTTCCTCCACAACCCAGCACCGGTCATGGAGCTGGATCCCGCGGTGCTGCGCGCCTCGGACCCGCTGGTCGTGAACCAGCACGAGGCCGCGCTCGTCCTCGCCCAGCTGGCCCCCGGGGCCGGGGCGCCCTCGGATCCGGACGCGATGGTCCGTGCCCTGCAGGAGCAGGGGATCGCGTCCGTGGTCCTCACCCTCGGCGCCGACGGCGCCCGGGTCGCCGACGACGGCGGCATCCACCGCATCCCGGCCGCGCCGGTCGACGCCGTGGACACCACCGGCGCGGGAGACGCGTTCATCGGCGCGCTCGCCCTGGGCATCGCCCGCGGCGACGACCTCGCTACAGCCGCCCGCCTCGCCTCCCGCGTCGGCGCCTTCGCGGCCACCGGGGAGGGCGCCCAGCCGAGCTACCCGGACGCCTCGAGCAGCCTGCCTGAGCTCTCGCAGGCCTGAGCAGCACCGGACGCCCGCGTCGGGGCCGGTGGACGCTCCGGAGCAGACGCCGGGGCGGGAGTATCCTGCGGCGGGGCGTGACCCCGCGAGGCCGCGCCCCGCGCCGAGCGGACCCGCCCGGCAGACCCCAGCACGATTGGATCGCCCCCATGACCACTCCCCGCGTCACCCCCCAGCAGGCCTGGGACGCCCTCACCGAGGGGAACGAGCGATTCATGGCCGGGGATCTCCACCACCCGCAGCAGAACGCGGCCCGACGCTCCGAGCTGACGGACGCGCAGGCCCCGAACGCGGCATTCCTGGGCTGCTCCGACTCGCGCGTCGCGGCGGAGATCCTCTTCGACTGCGGCCTGGGCGACCTCTTCGTGGTGCGCAACATCGGCCAGATCGCGAACGAGAACACGGTCGCGACCATGGAGTTCGCGGTCTCAGCCCTGGGCGTGGCAGTGATCGTCGTGCTCGCCCACGGCTCCTGCGGCGCGGTGAAGGCCGCGATCGACCAGACCACCGCCTCCCCCAGCGAGGTCACCCCCGCGATCCGCAAGGAGCTCGAGGAGATCCGCCCGGCCGTGCAGCAGGAATGGTTCGCGACCCAGCAGGTCAGCCCCTACGTCGACACCGATCTCATCGACGTGGACGCCGTGGGTCGTCGCCACCTCGACCAGACGGTGAACGCGCTCATGCGCCAGTCCACCGTCATCTCCGACGCGGTCGCCGCGGGCGAGCTCGGGATCGTCGGCTGCCAGTACCAGCTCGAGGAGGGGCGCGTCGCCCCGATCTCCTGGGTGGGGCAGCTCGAGATCACTCGCTGACGACGCCATCGGCCTCGCCTCGCCCTTCCATGCGAGGTCGCCCTGCGCGACCGCGCGGATCCTCTCGACCCCACGGAGCGCTCACGGCAGCACGACGGGGGACGGCCTCGGACCGTCCCCCGTCGAAGCGCGCGGCAGATCATGCCGCACGACAGACATCAGTAGCCGCTGGACCCCTGGTCCGAGTCGCCGCCGAAGCCACCCTGGCCACCACCCTGCTGGCCGGAGTCACCCCCGAAACCACCCTGCTGGTCCGAGCCGCCACCCTGCTGATCAGAGTCGCCGCCGAAGCCACCACCCTGCTGGCCGGAGTCACCCCCGAAACCACCCTGGCCGCCGCCCTGCTGGCCCGAACCGCCACCCTGCTGGCCCGAGTCGCCGCCCTGCTGGCCGGAGTCGCCCCCGAAGCCGCCCTGGCCGCCACCCTGCTGGCCGGAGTCACCCCCGAAACCACCCTGCTGGTCCGAGCCGCCACCCTGCTGATCAGAGCCACCGCCGAAGCCACCCTGGCCACCATCCTGCTGATCAGAGTCTCCGCCGAAGCCACCACCCTGCTGGCCCGAGTCGCCGCCGAAGCCGCCGCCCTGCTGGTCCGAGCCGCCACCCTGCTGGCCGGAGTCGCCCCCGTAGCCGCCCTGCTGCTGATCCTCGTCCTGGTTCCCGAAGCCGTTCTGCTCAGTCATGTTCGAACTCCTGATCGTGATCCCGGTATCGACCGACGGGCGGGCTACCCGTGATCACAACGTTATGCACACAGTGCGCCTCGACACAAGGGCCCCGACCGCACGGAGTTCGTCGCGAGCCCCCGCCACCGTCGAACACAGAGGGATCGCCACGACCTGCACATATGACACATCTCGCCAGTTTCGGACACGCTTGCCCGTGACTGAGGACGCCGCGCGGGGGCGCTGTCCTCAGCCCTTCTGCAGCACGGCTCGCCGCCATCCGCGGGCGGAGCTGAGGACCGCGAGCCCCTCCGCCCGGTCCAGATCGGAGACCGTCAGCGATCGCTCCACCAGCTCCCCCGCCTCCAGGCAGAGGTGCCTGCCCACCCCGTCGAGGCAGCCGTCTGCGAGCGGCGGCGTGCACCAGACGCCGTCCAGGCGCACTGCGAGAGTCGCGATCGTCGTCTCGACGAGCCGGCCGTGGGCGCCGCGCAGGATCACGTCCTCGACCTCCGGATGCCGGGCCCGTGCAGCGTCGAGGTGGTCCCTCACCGTGGTCTTGTGGGCGCTGAGCCCGACGGGGAAGGCCGTCGGAAGCATGTCGAGCGCGAGCCGCACCGGCTCCGGCGAGGGCGAAAGCGGGCGAGGCTCGAGCGCGACGCTCCCGTCGCGCCCGAGTCGCAGTCGCACGAGCTGCTCGCCCTCCAGCGCCGCGACCTGCGCGAGCGCGGCCTCGAGCGCCCTCTGGTCGATCCCGATCCGGAAGTGCGCGGCCGAGCCCCTCAGTCGGCGCATATGGTGCCCGAGGCGCTGCGCGTGCCCGTCGACCGCCGCGAAGGTCTCCAGCAGGGCGAAGGGCTCCCGCCGACCCGTCGGCAGCACCGCGGCCTTGACGAGCAGCTCGTCGTACTCCCCGTCGGCCGTGGAACCCCAGGTCACTCCGCCGCCCGCGCCGTAGACGGCGGCGCCGTCCCGTCGGTCCACGACGACGGTGCGGATCGCGACGGAGAGGCTCGCCCGCGGCGGTTTCCCCGACTCCCCGGGGGCGAGGACGCCGATCGCCCCGCAGTACACGCCGCGCGGAGCGTCCTCGAGCTCGCGGATCAGCGCCATGGTGGAGAGCTTCGGGGCGCCGGTGATCGAGCCGCAGGGGAACATCGCGGTGAGCACGCCCGCGAGGTCGGTGCCGGGCAGGGTCCGGGCGCGCAGGCGCGAGACGAGCTGGAACAGCGTCGGGTACTCCTCGACGCCGAGCAGCTCGGCGACCTGGACGCTGCCGGGCTCGCCGATCCGCGCGAGGTCGTTGCGCAGCAGGTCCACGATCATGACGTTCTCGGCGCGGTCCTTCTCCCCTGCCGCCATCGCCTCCCGCGCCGCCCGGTCCGCCGCGGCATCGCCGGTGCGCACGGCCGTGCCTTTCATGGGCGCGGTGATGATATCGGTGCCGTCCCAGGTCAGGAAGGTCTCGGGGCTCGCGCTGACGACCACGGCGTCGCCGAGGTCGAGATAGGCGTGGTGGGCGCCGCGCTGGCGTCGGGCGAGGTCGCCGTAGAGGCCGAAGGGGTCGCCCTCGAGGCGGGAGCGGAGCCGGGTGGTGAGGTTCGTCTGGTAGGTCTCGCCCTCGGCGATCGCCGCCCGCACCGCGGCGACCCTCTCGGCGTGCTCGGAACGGCTCCAGTCAGGGCGCCAGGGCTCGAGCGCGTAGCCGCCTGCGGGGGTGAGCGGCGCGGGGTCCTGGTCGGGCGCCTCTGCGATCCCCGCCCACACCAGCGGCACCGTCCCGTCACCGGGGTGGACCTGCGCATCGGCGTCGAGTCCGGCGGCGGCCTCGTAGGCGAGCATCAGCACCGCCCAGGACCCGGCGGCGACGGCCTGCTCGATCGCGGCGAGCGCGGGGCGCACCTCCTCGGGACGCTCCGCCCGGATCTCGCGCGTGAAGCGGTCGAACTGCAACGACGTGCCGGCGACGAGGTCGTCGAGCCGGGCGCGCGGCGTGGGGGCGGCAGGGGTGCTCACCGCGCCATGATGCCCGATCCGGGACCGATACGATCCGGTCATGGATCCCGTCGCTCATCGCACCGCCTATCTCGACGCGACCGCCGGGATCGCCGGCGACATGCTGCTCGCCGCGCTCGTGGATGCGGGCGCTGACCTCGACGGCGTCCAGCAGGTGCTCGACGCGCTGGTCCCGGGCTCCGTGCGCTTCGTGCGCAGCCAGGTGGACCGCGGCGGGCAGGGCGCGGTGAAGGTCGAGGTGGAGGTGCTGGTCGAGGACCCGCCGCACCGCACCTGGGCCTCGATCCGGGCGATGCTCGAGGAGGCGCGGGGTCGGGACGTCGTCCCCGAGCGCACGATCGAGCTGGCGCTGGCGGTCTTCGGCCGCCTCGCCGAGGCGGAGGGCGCGACCCACGGGGTCCCGGCCGACGAGGTCCACTTCCACGAGGTGGGGGCGCTGGACTCGCTGGCCGACGTGATCGGGGCGTGCGAGGCGTGGCGTCAGCTCGGGATCGGGGACGCGACCGGCAGCGTGCTCGCCGTCGGCTCCGGCCGGATCCGCGCCGCGCACGGCGACATCCCCGTCCCGGTCCCCGCGGTCGCGCGCCTCGCGCTCGGCTGGCCGACGGTCGCCGGCGAGATCCTCCCCCCGCGTGGCCACGGGCACGGGCACTCCCACGGCCACGACCACCCCCACAGCCGCGACCACGGCTCCCCCCACGCCGCCGCCGTTCACGAGCACAGCCACCCGAGCGACGCGACCGATGTCCACACGCATCCCCACACGCACTCCTCGGACCCGGTCGCCGTCCCCGACTCCGACGCGGCCCTGCCGGCCCACGCCCAGGGCGGTCCGCACGAGCACGGCGGCAGGCGCGTCCCCGCCGGCGTGGCCCCGGGCATCGGCGAGCTCGCGACCCCCACCGGCGTCGCCCTCCTGCGGAGCCTCG
>CAZHSL010000178.1:0-5861 GCA_964535185.1 uncultured Corynebacterium sp. | reverse complement strand
CGCGCAGCGAGCGGAACACCTCGAACTCGGCGTCACCGGTGCGCAGCGGCACCGCCCGGTAGCCCCCTGCCTCCGGCAGGTGGATGACGAAGGCGCCGGTCAGCTCCGGCATCGGCCGGGTGGTGCCGTCCTCGTCCAGCAGCATCTCGGCCCGGCACACCGCCACGCCCTGCAGCGCGTAGTCCCCGCGCACCTTCTTCGAGGTCTTGATGTCGGCGCTGAGCTGCGTGTTGCCGATCTTCACGATCGCATCGGTGGTGCCCGCGTAGCCGACGCTGTGGTTGACCACGGTCTGCTCGACCTCGAGGAACTCGGGCTGGAAGTCGTCCAGGAAGCGGGCGTAGCCGTCCAGTCGCACCGCGACCCGGTTCAGCAGCGCCTGCGGGTCCTTCTCGGAGGCGAAGCAGCCCTGCTCGGTGCGCATCCGTTCGACGATCTCGCCGATCACGTCCGCGTCCGGCCGCGAGCCGCTGGTCCCCCACTCCTCGCAGGCGGCGTGCACGAGGGTGCCGAAGTCTGCGGCGGTGCGGGTGTACTCCTCGGCGGCGGCGGCGATGCGCTTCTGGGTCCCCCAGCGGTCCCGCGTGACGCGGGATATCTCGGCCGGGGCCCGGTGCGGGTTGCGGTCCAGCCAGGAGTACATCTCCAGCGCCCGCTTGGACGCCATGGTCGCGTACCAGCCCTGCAGGAAGTCCTTCGCACGCATCCCCGCGACGGTGGTGATCGAGGGGTACATCAGCGGCCCGTCGGGCTCGAGGCGGTACATGCGGCCGCGCGGGGTGTCGGCGCTGAGGGAGGGGGTGGTCATGGATCCTCACGGTGGCGGGCGTCGTCGGTCGATCGACGAACACGGTACGCCCAGGCGTGCGCGACCGGGGCGGCACGCCGCCGGGACGCGCCGTGAGGGGACCGCGGATCACATCGCGGCCCTGCCCGTCTCACGCCTGCGGGCCGAAGATGATCTCCTCGGCGATGCTCCGCGCACGACGGGTCGCGCGCAGGTACCGCTCCTCGAGCTCGGAGGCGGAGCCGTCGTCGCCGTCGATCAGCATCGCCAGCGCTCGGAGGTCATGACGGTCGCTGGGCAGCACGTCGCCCTCCTTGCCCTTCCACAGGAACAGGCTGCGCCGGATCTGCCAGGCCAGCGTCCAGGCGTCGGTGAGCTCGGCGACCTCCCGCGCCGGCAGCAGATCCGCCTGCGCCGCGGCCTCGAGCTGGTCGAGGGTCTGCGGGGTGCGCAGGCCCTCGATCTCGTGGCCGTGCTCGAGGGCGAGGATCTGGGCGGTCCATTCCACGTCGGTCATGCCGCCGCGGCCGAGCTTCACGTGGCGGGAGGGGTCCGCGTTGCGCGGCAGCCGTTCGGACTCGACCCGGGCCTTCATGCGGGTGATCTCGCGCCTCGCCGAGCTCGACAGGCCGCCGCCGGGATAGCGGTGTCGGTCCATCTCCTCGCGCAGCTGCTCGGCGACCGCCTCGGAGGCGACCACCGGGCGGGCCCGCAGCAGGGCCTGCTTCTCCCAGGTCTCGGCGTCGCGCCGGTAGTAGGCGGTCCAGGACTCCAGGCTCCGCGCGAGCGGGCCCACCTTCCCCTCGGGGCGCAGGTCAGCGCTCACGCGCATGTCGGAGCGGGCGCTGGGGGCGTTGAGGATCTTCTGGATCTGGGCGGCGACCTGGCCGGCGATCTCCACGGCGGCCTTCCCGGCGCCGCGGTCGACGACGACGAACTGGACGTCGGCGTCGGAGGAGTACCCCATCTCCCGGGCGCCGAAGCTGCCCAGGGCGATGATCGCCATCTCGATGCGGAGCGCCCGGGCGGGGTCGGAGCGCTTCTCGCGCAGGCGCAGTGCGGTCTCGACGTCGATCTCGGGCTCGCTGTCGAGGGTCTCGGCGTCCTCCCCCACCGCGTCCCGCTCCCGCGCCACGACGTGCAGCGCCACCAGCATCCCCGCCTCGAGCACCGCCTCGGCGAGGTCCGTCAGCGCCCTCGCGACCTCCATCGGGGTGACGATGCCCGTCAGGTGCGCCAGGGCGATGCGCAGCAGCTCCCGGTTGCGGGTGCGGCGCAGCACGTCCCGGGCCTCCTCGACCTCGTCGACCCGGGAGATCACCGCGAGGAACTCGCGTCCCAGCACGTCGCGGGCGAGGGGGCGCAGCTGGGCGTCGCGGGCCAGCCAGCGCACGCCCTCCGGGATCTGCTCGAGCTGCTCGCCGACGTAGCGGCCCGCGGCCAGCACATGGGTGAGCCGTTTGGCGGCCAGCCCGGAGTCGCGCAGCAGGCCCAGGTACCAGTGGGCCGAGCCGATGGTGTCCGAGAGCCGCCGGAACGCCAGCAGCCCCAGATCCGGGTCGACGCCGTCGGCGAACCATTCGAGCATGGCCGGCAGCAGCTGGCGCTGGATCTTCGCGCGGCGGGAGATCCCCTGGGTGAGGGCGGAGATGTGTGCCAGCGCCCGCGCCGGGTCGCGGTAGCCGATCGCGGCCAGGCGGGCGGAGGCGTCCTCCGTGCTCAGCCGGATCTGGCCGTCGCTGAGCTGGGAGGCGGTCAGCAGCAGCGGGCGGTAGAAGATCTCCTCGTGCAGCTGCCGCACCCGCCGGCGGGTGCGCTGGTACCGCTGGTGGAACTCGTCGGGCGTGAGCCTCACGCTCCGCGCCAGGCGCCGCAGGTCCGAGGCGGCGGTGGGCAGCACCTGCGTGCGGCGCAGCCGGTGCAGCTGCAGCCGGTGCTCGACGCAGCGCAGGAAGCGGTAGGCGACGTCCATCTCGGCCACGTGGTCGCGGGAGATGTACCCGCCCTCGCCGAGCCGTGCCAGGGAGTCGAGGGTGGAGCGTCCCTGCAGGCCCTCGTCGGCGCGGCCGTGCACCATCTGCAGCAGCTGGACGGTGAACTCGACGTCCCGCAGCCCGCCGGGGCCCAGCTTGAGATTGCGCTCCACCTCGGCGCGGGGGATGTGGGCGACCACGCGGCGGCGCATCGCGCGGGCGTCCTCGACGAATCCCTCGCGCGTGGAGGCCTGCCACACCCAGGGCTCGACCATGGTCTCGAAGCCGTCCCCGAGTTCGTGGTCACCGGCCGCGGCGCGCGCCTTCAGCAGCGCCTGGAACTCCCAGGACTTCGCCCATTCGGTGTAGTAGCGCCGGTAGGAGCCCAGGGTGCGCACCAGCGGCCCGTCCTTGCCCTCGGGGCGCAGGTTGGCGTCGACCTGCCACAGGGAGCCCTCGCCGGTCCGCTCGGAGCAGGCGCGGGCGAGCTCGCGGGCCAGGGCCGCGCCGACGGCGACCATGTCCTCCTCGACCTCGGCGTCGATCTCGCCGTCCTCCCCCACCAGGTGGGCGGCGGGGGCGACGACGTGCATGACGTCGACGTCGGAGATGTAGTTGAGCTCGCGGGCGCCGGTCTTGCCCAGGGCGATCACGGCCCAGCGCACGTCCTCGTGCCCGCCGACGGTGGCCCGGGCGATGGCGGAGGCCGCCTCGAGCGCCGCATCGGCGAGGTCGCTGAGGGCGCGGGAGACCCTGGGCTGGAGCGCCGTGGGGTCGCTCGAGCAGACGTCGGCCGCGGCGATCTGCATGAGCCGGCCGTGGTAGGCGATGCGCAGCGCGTCGCGCGCTTCGCGGCCGCTGTCGCCGCCCACCGGCACCTCGGCGTCGGGATCCGCGCCGACGGCCTCGAGCAGATCCCGCCGCACCGCATCGGCGGTGACGGCGAGCTCGTCGTCCCCCTCGCGCAGCAGGGCGAGGTGCTCGGGGTGGCGGGTGAGGAAGTCCCCCAGGGCCACCGAGGTGCCCAGCAGGGTGATCAGGCGCTGACCGGCGGAGCCCTCCTGCCCGACGCCGCCGAGGAACTCCGTCAGCAGCGCGTCCTGCCCGGCCTCCTGGGCAGCTTCCGCGAGACGCAGCAGGCCCAGCACCGCGTCGTCGCCGTCCGCGGTCCGGCCCAACGCCGCGGCCGCGCCGTCGGCGAGCCCGGCCAGGGCGGGCTCGGCCAGGAAGCGGCGCACCCGGTCGGTGCTGCTGAAGCCCAGACGGGCGAGGGCTCCGGTGGTCGTGGGGGGCTCGGTGCTCACCAGGGACGCCTCCTCAGACGCGCGAGAACGTCGAGCGGAGCTCGTGATCGGTCACCTGCTCGCGGTAGCGCTGCCATTCCTGACGCTTGTCCCGCAGGAAGAACTCGAAGACCTGCTCCCCCAGCGTGCTCGCCATCAGCTCCGAGCCCTCGAAGGCCTCGAGCGCACGGAACAGGTCGGTGGGCAGCGGCTCGATGCCCATCGCGCGCCGCTCCCGCTCGGTGAGGTCCCAGACCGCGTCCTCCGCGCCCTCGGGCAGCTCGTACTCCCCCTCGATCCCGGCCATCCCGGCGGCCAGCAGCACCGAGAAGGCGAGGTAGGGGTTGGCGGAGGAGTCCAGGCCGCGGAACTCGACGCGGGAGCTGGTGCCCTTGGTCGGCTTGTGGAACGGCACCCGCACCAGCGCGGAGCGGTTGTTGTGGCCCCAGCAGATGTAGCTCGGCGCCTCCTGCGCGCCCCACAGGCGCTTGTAGGAGTTCACCCACTGGTTGGTCACGGCGCTGTACTCCGGGGCGTGGCGCAGCAGGCCGGCGATGAACTGCCGGCCCATCCGCGACAGGCCGTACTCGGCGCCCGGGGCGTGGAAGGCGTTCTTCCCGCCCTGGAACAGGGACAGGTGGGTGTGCATCCCCGAACCGGGCTGGTCGATCATCGGCTTCGGCATGAAGGTGGCCACCTGCCCCATCGACAGCGCGACCTCCTTGACCACGGTGCGCAGGGTGAGGATGTTGTCGGCCGTGGTCAGCGCGTCGGCGTAGCGCAGGTCGATCTCGTTCTGGCCGGGGCCGTTCTCGTGGTGGGAGAACTCGACCTGGATGTTCATCGCCTCCAGGTGCTGGATGGCGGTGCGCCGGAAGTCCTGGCCCTGGCCGCGGTGGACGTGGTCGAAGTACCCGGCGCCGTCCACGGGCCGCAGCGGCTCGCCCTGGCGGTAGGGCTCCTCGAAGAGGTAGAACTCGATCTCCGGATGGGCGTAGAGCTCGAGCCCCTTCTCCTCGGCCAGGCCCAGCGCATCACGCAGCACGCGGCGCGGATCGCTCGCGGCGGGCTCGCCGTCCGGGGTGAGGACGTCGCACATCATGCGGCCGGTCGCATTGGTCTCCCCGCGCCACGTCAGCAGCTCGAACGTCGCCGGATCGGGGCGCAGGATCATGTCCGACTCGTAGCTGCGGGTGAGACCCTCGATGGTCGAGCCGTCGATGCCGATCCCCTCGGTGAAGGCGGTCTCGAGATCCGACGGCGAGATCGCGATCGACTTCAGCGTCCCCGCGATGTCGCAGAACCACAGCCGGATGAACCGCACGTCGCTGTCGGAGACGGTGCGGATGACGTCGTCATGGAGATGTCCCATGCGCCCAGTGTGCCTCAGGCACCCGGTGCGCACGGAGCGCCCCGGCATCCGGGTGCGGATGCCGGGGCGCCGGCCCTCCTCGTACGGAGGGGAAGATCGCGGCTCAGACGAACTGGCTGCCGTCGATGTACCAGGACCCGTCCACGTCCACGAAGGTCACGCCGGCGTCCTGGCCCATGAGGGTGACTCCCGCGGTGCCGTCGCCGTTGTCCACGGCCTCGACCATGGAGCGATCGATCGCGTCCATCAGCGACGGATCGACGGGGCTCTCCTCGGTCCCGCCCTCGAAGCCCTCGGCGCAGAGCTTGACCTCTCCGCTCTTCAGCGGCTCGTCGGTGTCCGGGTTCGTGATGAGCGAGCAGGCGGCCTCGCCGTCGGAGGCCGCAGCGGCCTCGAGGAACTCGTAGTACGTGTCGCCCACGGCGGTGAGATCGTCCTCGGAGAGC
>CAZHSL010000177.1:0-5876 GCA_964535185.1 uncultured Corynebacterium sp. | reverse complement strand
CTCGCTCATGTTCGTGTTCATGATGCCGATGATGGCCACGGCCGGGTACCTGAACCGCAAGTTCCAGCAGAAGAAGATGCTCGAGAGGCAGATCGAGAACTTCGAGGAGGGCCTGGCCTCCCTCAAACGTCGCGTCACCGCCGCCCAGGACCTCGAACGCGCGGTGCGCCTGGTGGAGACCCCGTCGGCGGCCGACACCGTCGACGCGGCGTTCCGGCTGGGCCGGCTGCTGTGGACCCATCGGCCCGAGCACAACGCCTTCGGCACCGTGCGCCTGGGCCTGGGCATCGCCGAGTCCCGCGTGGGCATCGACATGCCCGGCGAGAACGACGCGATCCCCAAGTACTACGACATGCTCGACGACATGAACGAGGAGTACAAGCTGATCGCCGGGGTGCCGGTGGCGGCGGAGCTCCGGTACGCCGGCAACATCGGGGTCGCCGGCGGCGGCGACGAGGCCGACGGCGTCGCGCGCGGGATCGTCACCCAGATCTTCGCGCTGCACTCCCCGGCCGAGGTCGCGATCGCCGCGATCACCTCCCGCTCCAGCCGGGAGATGTGGCAGTGGCTGAAGTGGCTGCCGCACACCTCCAGCCCCCACTCACCGCTGCCCGGGGACCACCTCGCCGACACCCCCGGCCGCGGCACCTCGCTGCTGTCCCGCATCGAGGAGCTCATCGAGATGCGCGCCGGGGACGCCCCGGCGCAGCTGCGCACACCGATGACCGTCCCGATCGAGGCCGAGCCGGACGTCCCGCCGGAGCCCGTGATCCCGAACCTGGTGGTCATCATCGAGGACGACGCCCCGGTGGACCGCGCCCGTCTCGTGCGCCTGGCCGAGCGCGGGCCGGACGTCGGCGTGCACGTGATCTGGTCCGCGTCCAACGTCGCGGCGCTGCCGGCCGCCTGCCGCACCTACGTCTCCGTCGAGGAGTCGGTGGAGGGGGCCGGCGCCGGGCACGTGCGCCTGGGGGAGCGGTTCTACCCCGTCACGATCGAGACGGTGTCCGTCGAGGTCGCCGCGGGCGTGGCCCGCCACCTGGCACCCGTGGTCGACGCGGGTGTGCCGATCGACGACGACTCGGACCTGCCCCGCTCGATCTCCTACCTCAAGCTCGGCGGCATGCAGATGGCCGAGGAGCCGAACTACATCATCGAGCGGTGGAAGGAGAACAACTCCCTCACCCCGCGCGACGGCTCCGAGCCGCAGCGGCGCAAGCACGACGCGAACCTGCGGGCGCTGGTGGGCCACAACGGCCAGGACGCCTTCCACCTCGACCTGCGCACCAACGGCCCCCATGCGCTCGTGGGCGGCACCACCGGCGCGGGCAAGTCCGAGTTCCTCCAGGCCTGGGTGCTGGGCATGGCCACGGCGCACAGCCCCGACCGGGTCACGTTCCTGTTCGTGGACTACAAGGGCGGTGCCGCCTTCGCCGATGCCGTCGCGCTGCCGCACACCGTCGGCCTGGTCACCGACCTCTCCCAGCACCTGGTGCGGCGCGCGCTCACCTCGCTGCGCGCCGAGCTGCACCACCGCGAGCACCTGCTGAACCGGAAGAAGGCGAAGGACCTGGTCTCGCTGGAGCGCACCGGCGACCCTGAGGCGCCGCCGAGCCTGATCATCATCGTCGACGAGTTCGCGGCGCTGGCCAAGGAGATCCCCGAGTTCGTCGACGGCGTCGTGGACGTGGCGGCGCGGGGCCGCTCCCTGGGGCTGCACCTGATCCTCGCCACCCAGCGCCCCGCAGGCGTGATCAAGGACAACCTGCGCGCGAACACGAATCTCCGCATCGCGCTGCGCATGGCCGACGAGGCCGACTCCAAGGACATCCTGGGCGACAAGATGGCCGCGCACTTCGACCCCGGCATCCCGGGGCGCGGAGCCGCGAAGACCGGTCCGGGACGCATCGCCACCTTCCAGTCCGGCTACGCGGGCGGCTGGACCACGCACGAGCCCGAACGCGCCCGGATCGACATCGTGGAGAAGGACTTCGGCACGGGCGAGCAGTGGGACATCCCCGCTCCGCCCACCAAGGAGGTCGAGGATCCCGGGCCCAACGACATCGCCCGCGTGGTGGAGACGGTGCGGACCGCCGCGGAGAACGCCGGAGTCCCCGCGCCGCGCAAGCCGTGGCTGTCCGAGCTGGCCGACGCCTACGACCTCTCGCGCCTGCCCAGCCGGCGCACCGACGAGGAGCTGCTGCTGGGCGTGATGGACGTCCCGGAGGACCAGGCGCAGCCGACCACCTCGTACTTCCCGGACCGGGACGGCAACATGGCCATCTACGGCACCGGCGGGTCGGGCAAGTCCACCACGCTGCGCACCCTGGCGATCTCCGCCGCCTCCACCGTCCGCGGCGGCCCCGTGCACGTCTACGGCATCGACTTCGGAGCCTCCGGGCTGACGATGCTCGAGGAGCTCCCGCACGTGGGCACGATCGTCTCGGGCGACGACGAGGAGCGGGTGATCCGCCTCCTGCGGACCCTGCGCCAGCTGATCGACGAGAGGGCCAAGGAGTTCGCGAAGCTCCGCGCCGGGACGGTGTCCGAGTACCGCGAGCTGGCGGGCAAGCCGGACACACCGCGCATCCTGCTGCTGGTCGACGGCATGGCCGCGTTCCGCGAGGCGTACGACTACTCCAACCTCTCGAAGTGGTTCACGACGTTCGTGCAGATCGCGACCGACGGCCGCCAGGTGGGCGTGCACGTCATCGTCACCGGCGACCGCCCCAACGCGATCCCGACCTCTCTCGGCTCCTCGATCCAGCGCCGTCTCATCCATCGCATGGCCAGCGACGACGACTACGCCGCCTTCGGCGAGCCCAAGGACGTGCTGGACAGCTCCTCGCCCCCCGGCCGCTCCATCCAGGACGGCCACGAGGTGCAGGTCGCCGTGCACGGAGGCGATGCCAACGTCGCCATCCAGTCCCGCGAGGTCGCCAAGCTCGCCAAGGCGATGCGACGGGCCGGGGTGCCCGAGGCGCCGGAGATCAAGCGCCTGCCCGAGCGCGTGGAGTTCTCCTCCCTGCGACCGACGGTCGGCGGGCTGCCCGTGCTGGGCCTGGCCGACGAGACCCTCGCCGAGCTCACCTACGAGCCGCGCGGCGCCTTCATGGTCACCGGGCCGATGGGCTCGGGCCGCACCACTGCGATGCTGACCATCGCGACGGGGCTGAAGGCGATGGACGAGCCGATGCGGCTGGTCCGCTTCTCCTCGCGCCGCACGCCGCTGACGGGACTGCCGATCTGGGACGTCGAGGCGTCGGATCCGGAGACCGTCCGCGAGCTCGCCGGACAGCTGCGGCAGACGATCGAGTCCGGCACCGTGGGGGAGGGGAAGCTCGCCCTGTTCATCGACGGGGTCGCGGACTTCACCGGCAGCGGCGTGGAGAACGATCTGGACAAGCTGATCCGGGCGAGCACCCGCGAGGGCCAGTTCGTGGTCGGCGAGAACGAATCGGCCTCGTGGTCGCAGGCGTACGTGCTCGCCCAGCCCTTCAAGGCCGGCCGGCGCGGCCTCCTGCTGCAGCCGAGCGACATGGACGGCGACTCGCTGCTCGGCACCGGTCTGGGGAGGATCCGTCGGGCGGACTTCCCGCCCGGGCGCGGCTTCCTCGTCCACAGCGGACGTGCACTGAAGCTGCAGGTCGCACAGGTCACGACCGGCTGAGGCGGCACCGGAGGGGCCGTGCGACGGGAGAGCCGACGCCCACGCGCATCGCCGGGGCCGCGGTCGCGCGGGCCGTCGTCCCCATGGGGACTCCTCCCCATGGTCCGTGCCCGGGGACCGCTCTAGAGTGAGACCCGTCGAGCACGACACCAAGCCGGTGCACCGCAACGGAGCGCGGGCGCGAGCCATCAGGAAGGGGAACCCGTACCGTGAACGCCACGAAGGGTATGAACGTCGAAGAGGTCCGGCGGATGTCGGCTCAGCTGCGCGACGCGGCCGAGGAGATCACCAGGATCGAGCAGGAGCTGACCAGCGGCCTCGCGGATGTGGACTGGACCGGGCCGGACGCCGACCGCTTCCGCGGCCAGTGGCAGAGCGAGATGGTCCCGGCGCTGCAGCAGATCATGAACTCGGTGACCGAGCTGGGGGACTCGGCCGAGCGCAACGCCAGCGAGCAGGAGAGCACCTCCTCCAACTGACGGCTCGAACACCGTGCCGGATGCATCGGCGGGGCCCGGGCGGACACTCCGCTCGGGCCTTCGTCCTGCCTGGAGGTGCCTGATATGTTGACCGTCGTCAGTGGTGGGAGGAACGGAGCAGATCCATGGCAAAGAGCATCGAGTACCCGAGCGCGGACTTCCCCGGCCCACCGCGGATCACCGTTCAGATCCCTGACGACTGGGAGACGCTGACCGTGCCGGGGGTGCAGGTCGCGGCCGCCCAGCCCCGGGTGGAGGGGACGTTCCGGGCGAACGTCGTGGTCACGGTGCAGCGCTTCGGCCCCGAGTTCACGCTCGAGGCGGCTCGGGCCGGGCTCGACCAGCGCAAAGCGGCGCTGCCCGAGCTCGAGGAGCTGGGGACGGGCGAGATCGAGGTGGACGGCACCACCTGGATCGCCAGCGAATACGGATACACCCAGCCCGGGCGCCCCACCGTGGTCCAGGCCGCTCGGTACGCCATCATCGACCGCGGCGGGGTGGCCACGGACGTCCTGGAGATCGTCGGCAGCTGCGGCGCCGAGAGCGCCGACGACGAGATCGAGACCGTCCGCACGATCCAGGACTCGCTGCGCGTGACGCTCGACTGAGCACGCAGCAGGCTCCGGCCCTGCACCCGTTCCGGGTGCGGGGCCGTTCTCATGCGGTCGCCGCCGCCACGCGGTGTGGCGGGCTCCACGGGCGCCTCCAGGGGAGCGGGATGGGGAGTTCTGGACGGGGAGTTGTCCCCATCGCCAAGCGGGGGTGGGGGTTCTAGGGTGGTGTCATCACCTGGGGAACAGGGACGAGGAAGCGGTCCGGGACTGCGGAGTTCCTCTCCGGTGGGTGGGGAAGAGTTTTCACTACGACATGGAGGACACCATGAAGAAGGGCATGAACCCCGAGGCCGTCGATCAGATGAGCCAGCAGATCCAGGCGGCCGGCGAGGATGCCCTGGCCGCGTTCACCGATGTCGCCGGTCGTGTCGAGGGCTTCGACTGGACGGGTGAGGATCGTGATCGCTACGTGGGTGAGTTCAACGGGGCGATGCTGGAGCTCGCGCAGCGCGTGAAGCAGACGTGTGACGAGTTCGCCGAGCGCGGCAAGCAGAACGCGATGAAGCAGCGCGACGCGTCGTCGTCCTGATCGTCGGGTTCTCGGTTTCTTCTATTTTCATCTGTGCAGCCCCGGAGTGGGGCGAAAGGGGTAGGTCATGGCTTTCAAGGGTATGAATCCGGATGAGGGTCGCGAGATCGCGACGGCGGTGTCCGAGACGGGTCAGAAGATCATGGAGATCGTCGGTGACATGAGCACTGTCGTGAACTCCGTGGAGTGGGTCGGTCCGGACTACGACTCGTACCGTGATGACTGGGGCACGTTCATCGGTGCCGGGCTGGCGGATCTGGTGAACGGTCTCGAGCAGAAGGGCAAGGAGCTCGAGCGGCACGCCGAGCAGCAGGACACCACGTCGAACCAGGGCTGAGTTCCCGGTTCCGCGTTCTGTGCGAGCAGGGCCTCGCATCCGTTCCGGGTGCGGGGCCCTGCTGCGTGCGCGGGCACCCCGCCGGCACGGCGGCCGGCGGCGGGCGGATCTCGCTCCGTCCACACTCCGTGGGACGCCCCGACCCTATTCTGACCTGGGGTGAAGCCCTTCAGGACGGATGGGGAGGAGCATGGGGAGTTGTCCCCATCGCCAAGCGGGGGTGGGGGTTCTAGGGTGGTGTCATCAC
>CAZHSL010000176.1:0-5886 GCA_964535185.1 uncultured Corynebacterium sp. | reverse complement strand
GTCGAGGGGGGCGGAGGGTGAGGTGGGAGCAGTCATACGGCCATTGAACACCGCGAGGGAGGAACCTGCAGTGACCTGCCGGATGTTCCCACGGGATGGGATCGGGGGAGCGGCCCGGCCCGCGCCGAGACCGAAGTGTTACCACCAGATGGACTGCCGTTGACAGTGGAGGGTGCACACTGGTCGGTGATGCTGCACACTGTCGTGCGGTGCACGAACCCAAGACATCACAGGAGTACTCATGACCCTCTCGCGCCGTTCGATGATGATGGGCACCGCCGCCGGCGGTGCCGCCGCCCTGACTCTCGCCGCCTGCGGGAGCGACGAGAGCGGCTCCGGGGGCTCCGGTGAGGGTGGCGGCGCAGGCGGGGGCATCATTCTCGCCAACGGCACCGAGCCGCAGAACCCGCTGGTCCCGACCAACACCAACGAGGTCGGCGGCGGCCGCATCGTCCAGAACATCTTCGCGGGCCTGGTCTCCTACGACGCCGAGGGCACTCCGCAGAACGAGGTCGCGGAGTCGATCGAGACCGAGGACAGCCAGCATTACACGATCACCCTCGCCGAGGGCTGGACCTTCTCGAACGGCGATCCGGTCACCGCGCAGAGCTTCGTCGACGCCTGGAACTACGGCGCCAACGCCACCAACGCCCAGCTGTCCGGGTACTTCTTCGAGCCGATCGAGGGCTACGCCGACCTGCAGGGCGAGGACGCCCCGGCCGACGGCACCCTCAGCGGCCTCTCGGTCGAGGACGACCTCACGTTCACCGTCACCCTGGTCTCGCCGCAGGCCGACTTCCCGATCCGCCTGGGA
The DNA here is from genome assembly GCA_964535185.1 of uncultured Corynebacterium sp. Classification (GTDB taxonomy): domain Bacteria; phylum Actinomycetota; class Actinomycetes; order Actinomycetales; family Dermabacteraceae; genus Brachybacterium. Next base: position 5,072 of record CAZHSL010000176.1, on the reverse strand, counting down.
TACACGGCGTTCTCGCCGCTGCCGAAGGCGTTCTTCGACGATCCGGAGGGCTTCGGGGAGAAGCCGATCGGCAACGGACCCTACGTGCTCAAGTCCTGGGAGCACGAGGTCTCCGCCGAGCTCGAGGCGAACCCGGACTACTCCGGGCCGCGCGCCCCGAAGAACGACGGCGTGCGCTTCACCTTCTACCAGGACATCGAGACCGGGTACAACGATCTGCTCTCGGGCGGCCTCGACGTCATCGACAACATCCCCGCCAGCCGCCTGACCTCCTTCGAGCAGGAGCTCGGCGAGCGTGCGGTCAACCAGCCCGCCGCGATCTTCCAGTCCTTCACCATCCACATGGAGGACCCGAACTTCAGCGGCGAGGCCGGGGCGCTGCGCCGCCAGGCGCTGTCGAAGGCGATCAACCGCCAGGAGATCTGCGACACGATCTTCCAGGGCACGTCCTCGCCGGCCACGGACTTCTCCACTCCCGTGGTCAACGGCTACTCCGATTCGATCCCCGGCAGCGAGGTGCTCGAGTTCGACCCCGAGGGTGCCAAGGCGCTGTGGGACGAGGCCGAGGGCATGCAGCCCTTCGAAGGCCCCTTCACCCTCGCCTACAACGCCGACGGCGACCATGCGACCTGGGTCGAGGCGGTCACCAACCAGCTGCTGAACACCCTCGGCATCGAGGCGACCGGCAAGTCCTACCCGACCTTCTCCGCGCTTCGCGATGAGGTCCTGAACCGCACCATCACCGGTGCGTTCCGCAGCGGTTGGCAGGCGGACTACCCCTCCGTGTTCAACTTCCTCGGCCCGCTGTACGGCTCGGCCGCCGCGGAGGGACGCGGCTCCAACGACGGCGATTACATGAACGAGGAGTTCGACCAGCTGCTGGCCGACGGCCTCTCGGCCACCGACGAGGAGACCGCGTTCGCCAAGGCGCAGGCCGCGGAGGAGCTGCTCTTCCGTGACCTTCCGGCAGTGCCGCTGTGGAACGACAACGTCACCGGCGGCTCCGCGGAGACCGTCGAGAACGTCGTGTTCGGCTGGGACAGCCAGCCGCAGTACCACGAGATCACCAAGTCGGCCTGATCACCAGATCCTGACTCGTCGGGGCGGGGACGCGGCGCAGCCGCCCCCGCCCCGCGTCGGGTCCTCCCAGCACCGGCCGGCGCCGAGCAGTCGGAGCCCCTCGCGCGGCTATGGTGCCCCCGATCCCTCCGCGCCCCGCCCGATCCGATCGGTCCGGGGCGCCCTACCCCTCCTAAGGTGCAACGCATGGCCTGGTATGTCCTCCGGCGCGTGCTGCAGATGATCCCGGTCTTCTTCGGCGCGACGTTCCTGGTGTACTTCCTGGTGTTCTCGATGCCCGGTGACCCGATCGCGGCGCTCGGCGGCAACAAGCCGCTCTCGCCCGCGGTCCAGGATCGTCTGCGCGACGAGTACAACCTCGACGAACCCTTCATCATCCAGTACCTGCTCTACCTGCAGGGCCTGGTCCAGGGCGACTTCGGCACGACCTTCGCCGGTCAGCCCGTGATCGACGACATCCGGCGCGCCTTCCCGGTGACCGCGCGTCTGGCACTGGTCGCGATCACCTTCGAGGCGATCCTCGGCGTCATCGGCGGTGTCGTCTCCGGCCTGCGCAAGGGGAGCTGGATCGACTCCACCCTGCTGGTCACCTCGATCCTGGTGATTGCGGTCCCGACCTTCGTGATCGGCTTCGTGGCCCAGTTCGTCTTCGGCGTCCAGCTGGGGTGGGTGACGATCAACGTCGGCGCCGATGCGAGCTGGCGGAACCTGCTGTTGCCGGGGATGGTGCTCGGCGCCGTCAGCTTCGCCTACGTTCTGCGCCTGACGCGCACCCAGATCACCGAGACGATGACCGCCGATCACGTCCGCACCGCGACGGCCAAGGGGCTCTCCCGGCCCCGCGTGATCTCGGTGCACATCCTGCGCAACTCGCTGATCCCCGTGGTCACGTTCCTCGGCGTCGACCTCGGTCAGCTGATGGGCGGGGCCATCGTCACCGAGGGGATCTTCAACATCCCGGGTCTCGGCTTCCATCTCTTCGACGCCATCCAGCGCGGTGAGAGTACGAAGATGGTCTCGATGGTGACCCTGCTGGTCATCATCTTCATCGTCTCGAACCTCCTCATCGACCTGCTGTACGCACTTCTCGACCCCAGGATCAGGTATGACGCACGCAAGTGAGACCGGTGGCGCCCGGACGCGCCGCGGCCAGGAGCACTTCGTCGCTCCGGTCGACGAGACCCCGCTGCAGGCGGTCGACGCCCTGAACACTGACGTCAAGCCGCGGTCGCTGTGGTCGCAGGCATGGCGTGACCTGCGGCGCAATCCGCTGTTCATCGTCTCGGCGGTGCTCATCGCCGTGGTGACCGCGGTGGCCGCCTTCCCGCAGCTGTTCAGCAGCCTCGACCCGTACTCCCAGGGCGCCTGCCAGCTGGCCAACAGCTACGGGGACCCGGTCCCCGGCCATCCCTTCGGCTTCGACCAGCAGGGCTGCGACGTGTACTCCCGAGTGATCTACGGCGCCCGCCCCTCGGTCATCGTCGGCGTGGTCACCACGCTCGGCGTCTTCCTGCTCGGCGGCCTGATCGGTGCGCTGGCCGGCTGGTTCGGCGGCTGGATCGACGCGATCCTCTCCCGCATCACCGACGTCTTCTTCGCAGTCCCGCTGATCCTCGCCGCGATCGTGGTCGGCCAGCTCTTCGAGCTCAACGCGCTGACCCTCGCGATGATCCTGGTCCTGTTCGGCTGGACCGCCATCGCGCGCATCTCCCGCGGCAGCGTGATGAGCGTGATGAACTCGGAGTTCATCACGGCCTCGAAGGCGCTCGGCGCCTCCTCGACCCAGAACCTGTTCCGGCACGTGGTGCCCAACGCGGTCGCCCCGGTGATCGTCACCGCGATGGTCAACCTCGGCATGTACATCGTGCTCGAGGCGACCCTGTCCTTCCTGGGCGTGGGGCTGCCCGAGTCCACGATCTCCTGGGGTGCGGACATCTCCAACGCGCAGACGGCGCTGTACACGCGCCCCGAGCTGCTGTTCTACCCCTCCGGCGCCCTCGCGATCACGATCCTCAGCTTCATCATGCTGGGCGATGCCGTGCGCGATGCACTCGATCCGAAGACGAAGAAGCGATGAGCTACGACCCGAACTTCCCGCACACCTCCACCGAGCACGCCGAGGAGCCCACCCCGGAGCCCGCTGACGCCCGGGACGAGGGCACCGGCGCCGAGGCGGAGATCGACCTCGCGCAGATCCGTGCGACCGAGGGGGGTGATGCCGGCGCCGTCCATGACCTGGACCCGAACCGGCCGCTGCTCGAGGTGGAGGACCTCGACATCACCTTCACCACCTCCGGCGGCGAGGTGCCCGCGGTGCGCGGTGCGAACCTCACCGTCTACCCCGGCCAGACGGTCGCGATCGTCGGGGAGTCCGGCTCCGGCAAGACCACCACCGCCATGGCGGTCGCCGGGCTGTTGGCGTCGAACGGGCGGGTCTCCGGCGGCAGCATCGTCTTCCAGGACGAGGACATCGCCAAGGCCAGCGGCAAGCGCATCCGTCAGCTGCGGGGCGACGAGATCGGGATGGTCCCGCAGGACCCGATGTCGAACCTCAACCCGCTGTGGAAGATCGGCTTCCAGATCAAGGAGTCGCTGACCGCGAACCGGGTCGCCAAGGGCAAGGCGGCGGACACGCGCGTCGTCGAGCTGCTCGAGGAGGCGGGGCTGCCCGATGCGGCACGCCGCGCGAAGCAGTACCCGCACGAGTTCTCCGGCGGCATGCGCCAGCGCGCCCTGATCGCCATGGGCCTCGCCGCCCGACCGTCGCTGCTCATCGCCGACGAGCCCACCAGCGCCCTGGACGTCACCGTCCAGCGCCAGATCCTCGATCACCTCGACGTGCTCACCGGCCAGCTCGGCATCGCCGTCCTGCTGATCACCCACGACCTCGGCCTGGCCGCGGAGCGCGCCCAGCATCTGGTGGTCATGTACCGCGGTCAGGTGGTGGAGTCCGGACCGGCGCTGGAGATCCTCCAGAACCCGCAGCACCCGTATACGCAGCGCCTGATCTCCGCGGCGCCGTCGCTGTCGAGCCAGCGCATGGTCTCCTCCGTGCGCAGCCGCAGCGAGGACACGGCCGGCGACGAGCAGGACGCACGGACCGAGGACGTCATCGTCGCCGAGAACCTCACGCGGGTCTTCGACATCCGCGGCGGCGCGCCCTGGGTGAAGGCGGCGCCCTTCACCGCGGTCGACGATGTCTCCTTCACGCTCGAGCGCGGCACCACCCTGGGGATCGTGGGGGAGTCCGGCTCGGGCAAGTCGACGGTCGCCCAGATGGTGCTGGGCCTGCTGCCCCCGACCTCGGGCCGGATCCTCTTCGAGGGGGAGGACATCGCGACCAAGTCTCCGAAGGAGATGTTCGCGCTGCGCCGGCGCATGCAGCCGGTGTTCCAGAACCCGTACGGGTCGATCGATCCCACGTACTCGATCTTCCGCACCATCGAGGAACCGTTGCGCCTGCACGGCATGGTCTCCCGCGCACAGCGGGAGACCCGGGTGCGCGAGCTCCTGGACCAGGTGGCGCTGCCGGCCGCGACCATGCAGCGCTACCCCAACGAGCTCTCCGGCGGCCAGCGCCAGCGCATCGCGGTCGCCCGCGCGCTCGCGCTGCGCCCCGAGGTGCTGGTGCTGGACGAGGCCGTCTCGGCCCTCGACGTGCTGGTCCAGGACCAGGTGCTCGCCCTGCTCAACGACCTCCAGGCCGAGCTGGACCTGTCCTACGTCTTCATCACCCACGACCTCGCGGTGGTCCGGCAGATCGCCGACCGGACGATGGTCATGGAGACCGGCAGGGTCGTCGAGCACGGCACCACCGAGGACGTCTTCCGCGACCCGCAGCAGGAGTACACCCGGCGACTGCTGGACGCCATCCCCGGCGGCTCCATCCCGCTGGCCGGCTCCGGCCGCTGAACCGACGCGCAGCGCGGCAGCGCGCGCAGGCGCCGTGCGCGGGCGCAGTTCTCCGCACGGGTATGACGTGCCCAGCGCGC
>CAZHSL010000175.1:0-5904 GCA_964535185.1 uncultured Corynebacterium sp. | reverse complement strand
CTGATGTTCTGGCGCCTGCTGAACGTCGAGCTGTGGATGCGCACCTTCTTCGACGACGCCGAGGGAGCGGTGCGCGCGCTCGGCGGCTCGGCCGAGGCCGGTGCCGCCGCCCCGGCACCCGCCGCGGTCGCCGCCCCCGCGGCGCAGGAGCCCGCCGAGACCGCCAAGAGCGACCACGTCGCCAACCCCGGCAAGGAGCTCGACCTCGTCTCGGAGGCCGACGGGCACACCTGGCGCCGCTTCCCGCTGCAGACCGAGCTGGTGGCCCGCGGCGACGACATCGTCCAGCTCGCCCGGGAGCGCGTCGAGCGGTTCGCCGCGGACCTGCCCGAGGACGCGATGCCCGCGGACGCGCCCTGGTACTACGTGATCAGCGAGAAGATCATCGCGATCGCGCAGGGCCGCTCCTGGTTCACCTGGGAGGTCCGGCCCCGCCGCTCGGCGAAGGTGCTCAGCCGCTTCGTCAGCCGCACCCCGGCCGGCATCGGCCTGGGCGATCCCACCACCATGGAGCTCGCCATCCGCGAGGTCGGCCTGCCGCGGGTGCTCGCCGCCTCCGCCGCGGGCGCGGCGGGCAAGGTGGTGGGCCGCAAAGGGCTGTTCTACGAGGTCGTCGGGGCGAACGTGCGCGCCATCGACGGGCCCACCCCGTATTCGGCGTTCCCCTCGAACGTCTCGGCGAAGCTCCCGCCGAAGGACCCGGACGCCGTCTCCGCGCGCATCTCCGCCGCGATCCGCGGAGCGGACATCCCCGCCGCCCTGCGCGAGCGCTTCGTGGGGACCGTGGTGATGGACGCCAACGACATCGGCCGCAACGTCCTGGGCTCCGACGTCGCCGCCCCGCACGAGCAGCTCGAGGCGACCTTCGCCGACAATCCGCTCGGTCAGGGCCGTCAGCGCACCCCGATGGCGATCCTCGCGGATCTCGGCATCGCGTCACAGCGGTGAGAACGTTCCGTCCTGGTCTAGGCTCCGAGAACCAGAGCATTTTCGGGAGGAGATCATGACCGGCACCGACCCGCGCAGCGCGCGACCGTTCGGCGCGGTGGGGACCGCGATGGTCACCCCGCTGACCGAGGACGGCCACAACGTGGACCTCGACACGGCCCAGAAGCTGGCCGCCCACGTGGTCGAGAACGGGCACGACATGATCGTCGTCTCCGGCACCACCGGCGAGGCGCCGACCCTCACCGACGTCGAGAAGTTCGAGCTCGCACGAGCGGTCCGCGACGCCGTCGGTCCCGACGTCACCGTCATCGCAGGAGTGGGCACTTACGACACCGCCCATTCGATCGACCTCGCCCGGGAGCACGCGAAGCTCGGCATCGACGGTCTGCTGGTCGTCACCCCGTACTACTCCAAGCCGAGCCAGGCCGGGGTGATCGCACACACCACGGCCATCGCGGATTCCACCGATCTGCCGGTCATGCTCTACGACATCCCCGGCCGCTCCGGCATCCCGCTGAGCTACGAGACCCTCCTGCGGCTCGGGGAGAACCCGAGGATCGTCGCGGTCAAGGACGCCAAGGGCGATCTGCACCAGGCATCCCGGGTGATGGCCGAGACCGACCTCGTCTACTACTGCGGCGAGGACGCGCTGAACCTCCCGTGGCTGTCGATCGGCGCCGCCGGGATCGTCTCCGTGGTCAGCCAGGTCTCGGGCGAGCTCGAGAAGGCCATGATCGATGCCGTCGACCGTTCCGACCTGCCCGCGGCACGGGAGGCCAATCGTCGGCTGGTCCCGCTGGTCGAGGCGATCATGGCGCACATGCCCGGCGCCGTGGCGGCGAAGGCCGCGCTGCATCTCCAGGGCGTGCTGCCGCACGCCGCGATGCGCGGCCCGCACGTCGCGGCCGACGCCGACCAGCTGCGCATGCTCACGGCCGTGCTGGACTCCGCCGGCCTGCTCTGACCGGCCCGCGCAGGCCGGACCGTTCCACCCGCTCATGCTCGGAGGTCCTGATGTCCACCGTCTTCTCGCAGCGACTCCCGCAGCCGCCGCCGCTGTCGGAGGGCACCCTGCGCGTCGTCCCGCTGGGAGGGCTCGGTGACGTCGGCCGGAACATGACGGTGCTCGAGTTCGAGGGCCGGCTGCTGATCGTCGACTGCGGCGTGCTCTTCCCCGAGGACTCCCAGCCCGGCGTGGACCTCATCCTGCCGGACTTCGACCACATCGCCGACCGGCTCGACGACGTGGCCGCCATCGTGCTCACCCACGGTCACGAGGACCACATCGGCGCGGTGCCGTACCTCCTGCGCCGGAAGCCCGACATCCCGCTGGTGGGCAGCCAGCTCACGCTCGCCTTCATCGAGGCGAAGCTCAAGGAGCACCGCATCCGGCCGTACACCTTCGCGGTGGCGGAGGGGCAGAAGGAGAGCTTCGGCCCCTTCGACTGCGAGTTCATCGCCGTCAACCACTCGATCCCGGACGCGCTCGCGGTGCACGTGACCACCCCGGCGGGCACCGTGCTGCACACCGGCGACTTCAAGATGGACCAGCTGCCCCTGGACGGCCGGATCACGGACCTGCGCGCCTTCGCCCGCCTCGGCGAGGCCGGGGTGGACCTGTTCATGACGGACTCCACCAACGCGGAGGTCCCCGGCTTCACGGTCGGCGAGCAGGAGATCGGCCCCACGCTCGACTCGATCTTCGCCCGTGCCCGGCAGAAGATCGTCGTGGCCTCCTTCTCCAGCCATGTCCACCGCGTGCAGCAGGTGCTGGATGCCGCTGCTGCGCACGGCCGCAAGGTCGCCTTCGTCGGGCGCTCGATGGTGCGCAACATGGGCATCGCCTCCCAGATGGGCTATCTGGACGTCCCCGAGCACACCGTCATCGACGTCAAGCAGATCGACAGCCTGCCCGAGGAGCAGGTGGTGCTGATGTGCACCGGCAGCCAGGGCGAGCCGATGGCGGCGCTGGGCCGGATCGCGAACCGCGATCACCGCGTCAGCGTCGGTCCGGGGGACGTCGTCATCCTCGCCTCCTCCCTCATCCCCGGCAACGAGAACGCCGTGTTCCGGGTGGTCAACGGCCTGATGGCGCTCGGTGCCGAGGTGGTCCACAAGGGAAATGCGAAGGTGCACACCTCGGGCCACGCGAGCGAGGGCGAGCTGCTCTACTGCTACAACATCGTGCGGCCGAGGAACGTCATGCCGATCCACGGCGAGGTCCGCCACCTCATCGCCAACGGGCGGATCGCCGAGCGCACCGGCGTGCCGGGGGAGCGCGTCGTCCTGGCCAAGGACGGCCACGTCGTCGATCTGAAGGACGGGGTCGCCCGTACGGTCGGCGAGGTGCCCAACGGCTACGTGTACGTGGACGGGTCGAGCGTGGGCGAGATCTCCGAGGCGGACCTCAAGGATCGCCGGATCCTCGGTGACGAGGGGTTCATCTCGTTGTTCGCCGTGGTCAACTCCGAGACCGGGGCGCTGATCGCCGGGCCGGAGATCCATGCCCGCGGCGTCGCGGAGGACGCGCAGGTGTTCGAGAAGATCCGCCCCGAGATCATCGCCGCCCTCGAGCAGGCCGTCGCGGACCAGGCGGACCGCCGGGACACGCACCAGCTGCAGCAGGTCATGCGCCGGGTGATCGGGCGGTACGTCGGCCGCCGCCTGCGCCGCCGCCCGATGATCATCCCGATCGTCATCGAGTCCTGATCGACGTGCTGCGACGGAGGAGCGGTAGGAGATCGGACGGTCGTCGCCGGTCCTGATCGACGTGCTGAGCTGACCTCCGCCCTCCCGTGATCTGCGTCGGGCAGGACGGCTCCCGCCGCGCCGCCTCCCGGGCGCAGGAGGGCGAGGGCGGTACGATCGGGGTCATGGCGACACGTACGTCTTCCCCCGCACGTGCGTCGAAAGGCTCCTCGCGGACCTCTGCTGCCGGCACCTCGCGCACCAGCGGCTCCGCGGCGAACGACCCCTCGACGCTCCCTCTGCCGGTGCGCGCAGTGCGCTCCGGCTATCTGGCGATCGCCCGCATGGTCGGCGGCATGATCCGCTCGATCGGCGTGCAGCGCTGGGAGGTCGCTCCCGCGCAGCGGCGCGACGGCTATGCGCTGTTCCTGCTGATGATCGCGACCCTGGTCGCGGTCGTCGAGTGGTGGCAGTCGGCCGGGCCCGTGTTCGGCGCCGTGCACACCGTGGTGGCCGGCACCTTCGGGATCTCCTCGATGGTGATCCCGCTGCTGGCCGCCGGTTGGGCGCTGCGGATGTTCCGCCGCCCGGACCAGGTGCGGGCCAACACCCGCATCTCGATCGGCATCGCGATCCTGCTCACCGCCCTGTCCGCCATCGCCTCGGTCTCCGCACGCCTGCCCGCCCCGGCCGACGGCATCGACGCCCTGGCCCGCGGCGGCGGTGTGCTCGGCTACCTCGCCGCCGCGCCGCTCGAGGCGCTGGTGCCCCCGGTCGCCGTGATCGTCCTGCACTCCGTGCTGATCGCCTTCGGCGTCCTGGTGCTCACCGCCACCCCGGTCGAGTCCATCCCCTCGCGCCTGCGCGGTGTGTACGAGGTGATGGTGGGCCGCAGCGAGGAGGAGGACGAGGAGCGCGTCGCCTTCGGCCTGCGCCCGCGCCGTGTGGACCCCGCCGTCCACGAGCAGGCCACCCAGGCGCAGCCCGCCGGCCGTCCGCGGCGCCGCACCCGGAAGGAGAAGGCCGAGGCGGAGGCCGCCGAGCGCGACCACGAGAGCTTCGGCTACGTCGGGGACGAGGCCTTCGAGCAGGGCGTGGACGAGGAGGCGGCCGCCGCGGCGAGCGCCAAGCGGAAGAGCCGCCGCTCCGCGTCCCGGCGCAGCGCCCCGGTGGACTCCGAGGAGGTCTTCGACGTCGTCGAGGACGAGAACCACCGCGCGAAGACGTTCCCGGGCGCCGACGCCGGTGCCTCGCAGCCGACCACCCCGATGCCCACCGCCGCCAAGAGCGCGGGGAGGACCGCACCGGTCCCCGCCAAGAAGCCGGCGGAGGAGAAGCCCGAGCTGGTCGAGCCGCCCATGGGCGACCTCCCGCGGGCGGGGGAGCAGCTCGAGCTGGCCGGCGATGTCGTCTACACCCTGCCGGAGTCCTCGTTCCTGCTGGAGGGGCCGCCGCACAAGACCCGCTCCGAGGCCAACGACCAGGTCGTCGCCGCGCTCGGCGAGGTCTTCGAGCAGTTCAACGTCCACGCCGAGGTGGTGGGCTTCTCCCGCGGCCCGACGGTCACCCGCTACGAGGTCGAGCTCGCCCCCGGCACCAAGGTCGAGAAGGTCACGGCCCTGGACAAGAACATCTCCTACGCCGTGGCCAGCGCCGACGTGCGCATCCTCTCGCCGATCCCGGGCAAGAAGGCCATCGGCATCGAGATCCCCAACACGGATCGCGAGACCGTCGTCCTCGGCGACGTGCTGCGCAGCTCCGTGGCACGCCGCAACGACCATCCGCTGGTGATGGGCGTGGGCAAGGACGTCGAGGGCGGCTACGTGGTCGCGAACCTCTCGAAGATGCCCCACCTGCTGGTCGCCGGCGCCACCGGTGCCGGCAAGTCGAGCTTCGTGAACTCGATGATCACCTCGATCCTGATGCGCGCCACCCCCGAGGAGGTGCGGATGGTGCTGATCGACCCCAAGCGCGTCGAGCTCACCATCTACGAGGGCATCCCGCACCTGATCACCCCGATCATCACCAACCCGAAGAAGGCCGCCGAGGCGCTCGAATGGGTCGTCAAGGAGATGGACGCCCGCTACGACGACCTCTCCGCCTTCGGGTTCAAGCACATCGACGACTTCAACAAGGCGGTCCGCGCGGGCGAGATCCAGCCCCCGCCCGGCAGCGAGCGCCGACTGGCGCCGTACCCCTACCTGCTGGTCGTGGTCGACGAGCTCGCCGACCTGATGATGGTCGCCCCGCGCGACGTCGAGGCCTCGA
>CAZHSL010000174.1:4144-5926 GCA_964535185.1 uncultured Corynebacterium sp. | reverse complement strand
CGTGGCCCGCACCCCGAAGGAGCGCACCCACGCCCGCACCAGCAGGTCGCTGCCGGCCTTCGTGGCCGAGTAGGGGCTGGAGGGGTTGTAGGGGGTGGTCTCCGTGAAGCGCTCCGGATCCTCCAGCGGCAGGTCGCCGTAGACCTCGTCGGTGGAGACGTGGTGCAGGCGGGTGCCGTGCCGGCGGGCCGCCTCCAGCAGCGTGTACGTGCCGATGAGGTTGGTGTGCAGGAACGGGCTGGGGTCGTGCAGGGAGTTGTCGTTGTGGGACTCGGCCGCGTAGTGGATGATCGCATCCCGCTCCCCCGTGAGGTCGCCGACCAGCTCCTCCACCAGCGCGGCGTCCGCGATGTCGCCCACGACCAGGCGCATGCGCCCCTCGGGGAGGCCGGCGAGCGAGTCGATGGTGCCCGCGTAGGTGAGCTTGTCCAGCACGGTCACGCGGTCGTCGGTGTGCTCGAGGACGTGGTGGACGAAGTTCGAGCCGATGAAGCCGGCGCCGCCGGTCACGAGCAGATGACGGGTCATGAAGGGGCTCCTACCAGGGTCGTCTCGCGCTCGAGCAGGTCGAGCAGATAGCTGCCGTAACCGGACTTGACCAGCTGCTGCGCACGCTCGCGCAGCTCCTCGTCGGAGAGGTAGCCCATCCGCCAGCCGACCTCCTCGGGGGAACCGACGGACAGCCCCTGCCGCTGCTGGACGGTGCGGATGAACTCACCAGCCGCGGCGAGGTCGTCGAAGGTGCCGGTGTCGAGCCAGGCGGTGCCGCGGGTCAGCACCTCCACCTGCAGAGTGCCCTCCTGCAGGTAGGTGTCGTTGAGGTCGGTGATCTCGAGCTCGCCGCGGGAGGAGGGGCGCAGCATCTTCGCCCGCTCGACCACGCTCGCGTCGTAGAAGTACAGGCCGGGAACCGCCAGGTGGGAGCGTGGGTGCTCGGGCTTCTCCACCAGCGACAGGGCCCGCCCGTCCGGCCCCATCTCGACGACGCCGTAGGCGCGGGGGTCGCTGACCCAGTAGCCGAACACGGCCGCGCCGTCGACCTCGCGGTAGCGCCGCAGCTGGGCACCCATCCCGGTGCCGTAGAACAGGTTGTCCCCCAGCACCAGGGCGGCGCGGTCGCCGTCGAGGAACCTCTCGGCCAGCACGAAGGCCTGGGCCAGGCCGTCCGGGGAGGGCTGGATCGTGTACTGCAGGTGCACGCCGAACCGCGATCCGTCCCCGAGGACGCGCTGGAACGCGGCCTGGTCCTCCGGGGTGGTGATCACCAGGATGTCCCGGATCCCGGCGAGCATCAGGGTGCTCAGCGGGTAGTAGATCATCGGCTTGTCGTAGACCGGCATCAGCTGCTTCGAGACGCCGATGGTGAGCGGGTGCAGCCGTGAACCCGTTCCGCCGGCCAGAATGATCCCTCGCATGAGCCCATCATGACATAGCGGGCAGTCCGGGCGTAAGGGGCGAATCGGACATCGCTGTGCGGGGCCCGCGCCCGGAGGGCTCAGGCGCGCATCGCAGAGGACGCCGCCATCCGCGCGGAGGCCGACAGCGCCTTCGCCAGCACGGCCGCGGGGAACGGCCCGACGGTGACCTCGCTGCCGTCGGTGGTGCAGGTGATCCACGTGCCCTGCGCGTCCGTGGTGACCGTGAGGGCGTCGCCATCCGGATCGGTGAGCTCGACGGCCTCCCCCGTCGGCGTGGGATCCGGTGCCAGGGCGAGGCCCCGCCGCAGCGGTTCGTGCCACCGGCTCCTGACGCTGGGAACGACATGCTGCGCGCTCGCGGCAG
>CAZHSL010000174.1:0-4044 GCA_964535185.1 uncultured Corynebacterium sp. | reverse complement strand
GCGGATCCCCGACTCGAGCAGGCGCATCAGCAGGTCGAGATCCGCCCCGTCGATCTCATCGCCGCCCAGGAACGCGACGGCGACCGGGCGCCGGAGCTGCCGCAGGCCCTGCAGGACGGCGTCCTCGAGGTGCGCATCGTCCACGGGCAGGTCGGGCAGATCCCGTTCGAGGCGATGCCGCAGCGCCCTCCAGAACGTGCGCGTGCGGCTCGCGGACTCGGCAGGCAGCAGGCGGGCATCGAACAGCAGGCGGATCTCGCCGCGGCGGGAGCCGCCCGCCGTCCTCCCAGCGGCGCAGCATGGCCCGCTTGCCGCTGCCGGGGATCGCCTCGATGAACAGCAGCGGGGCCGACGAGTCCAAGGCGGTCAGCCGTCGCTCGTGAAGCATCCGTCCCCTTTTCGTCGCCCTCGAACCCGAATGCCCGCGGGCCCGGCGCCGTGGTGCCCGGTGCTGCCTCAGGTTTCTGCGTGAAGTCCTACCACATGCGGCCGACGGCTGTCCGGGAACTCGTGTGCGCCGAGGGGTGGTGCCCAGGCCCGCGGCGCCGACGGGGGCGCCGGCTCCTGCGGGAAACCCCCGGCTCCAGCGGGAGAACCCCCGACTCCTGCGGGGGTTCGCCCCGTCGTGCCCCCACCACGGCATCTCATAGCCTTCGGGCATGACGTTCGCCGGCCTCCTCGCCTTCTTCGGGCTCGCGGTGGTCACGATGGACGTGCTCGGCGGAGTCATCGCGATCGGGGTGATGCTGCGCGGCGGGACGGTGCGGAACCTGCTCGCCTTCGCCGGCGGATACACGGTGATCGTGGTCGCGGCCACGCTTATCCTGCGCCCGCTGCTGGCGCTGCTGGATCGCTGGCTGCGGCCCGTGCTGGAATCCCACGGCGCGATCAGCGCGGTGGAGATCGTGGTGGGGCTCGCCCTGCTCGGATTCAGCGTCCACCAGTTCCGCGCCGCTGCCCGGTCGCCCACGCCGAACGGTCCGCTCGAGCAGCGCTCCACTCCGAGGCGCCTGGCCACCGCGCCGCTGATCCTGGCCGGGGTGGGCTTCTCCGCGACCGCGCTCGCGGATCCGGCGTTCACGATCGCGGTGGGCATGGCCTCCCAGGAGCAGCGCCTCGCGGCCCATGTGCTGCTGCTGGTGGCGTGGAACCTCCTCTACCAGGCACCGCTGGTGGCGGTGATCATCGCGGCCGCGTTCGGGAAGCACGAGCAGGTGGTGACGCGGGTGCTCGAGGTGCTGGGCCCCCGCCGACGCGCCCTGCAGCGCGGGCTCGCCGTGCTGCTGGCCCTGGCGGGCCTGGTCGTGCTGGGAGACGGGATCCTCGCCCTGGTCAGCGGGCACGTCCCGGTGCTGCGCCAGCTGATCCTGCTGCGGTGAGGATGCAGCGCAGCCGGCCCCTCCTTCAGCGTTCCTCCGACGACCTCCTCCACCGGTCAGTCGCCATCTGCGACATAGCGATAGTAGAACCCTGGCCCGCGGCGATTCGTCCGCGACGGTTCTGCAGAGCTCCAAAGTATGACTACGGACCTCGGAGCGGCCGCGTCATACTTTTTGCGCCCCTGAAGTATGCCTAGTCGGCGGAAGCCGCCATGGGCATACTTTCGCGGGAACTGATCCGGGCCGACCGCACCGCCGGCGGATCAGTCGATGATCCGACCTTCCCCCGACTCCCGCAGCGCCGCGAGGCTCGCCTGCATCGCCCGAACGGATTCCTCGCTGTGTCGTGGCCAGTCCGTCAGCTCCCGCACCACCCGAACCGGCTCCAGCGTGCGATAGGAGCGCGTCGGATTGCCGGGCAGCCGCTGGTCGGTGACATTCGGATCGTCCTCGAGCTCCCCGGTCGGCTCGACCACGTAGACGCGCGGCTCGCCCTCGCCCTTGGCGAGCTGGGCGCCCCAGGCCGCGGCGTGCATCGTGGAGGTCACGTACACGTGCCGCAGCGGCGCCTCCTCGCGGAAGTTCGAGGGCTGCGCCGGGGTGAGCAGATCCCCCGGCTGCAGCACCGCCCGTGTGCCGTGCAGATACACGCCCTCCTCGTACACCTCGAACGGGACCGGTTCGGTCATGGTCGCCTCCCTCTGCGGCCGGGCCCCCTGCCCGATCGGCGTCCATCCTCGCCCACGCCGCGGCGGTACGGAAGACCTCTGGGCCCGTGTGCGACGGTCAGGGCGTCGTCGCTCAGCACCTCATGCCAGCGTGAGGAACAGCTTCTCCAGCTCCTTGCGGTCCAGATCCTTCTCCGGGTCGCCCAGGCACTGCTCCATGCCGCTGGCGATGATCGCAAAGCCGGCGCGGTCCAACGCCTTGGAGACGGCGGAGAGCTGGGTGACCACGTCCTTGCAGTCCGCGCCCTCCTCGAGCATGCGGGCGACGGCGCCCAGCTGGCCCTGGGCGCGCTTGAGACGGTTGATCACCGGGGTCATATCGGCAGGATCGAGTTCCATGATGCGCTCCTCGGGGTCGGCGACAGCATCCCGAGGATATACCCCAGGGGGTGTCTTGCCTACCCCCGGGGGTATATGCGATGCTCGATGCGTACGCCCCGCGAGCCCGGCCCCCATCGGCTCGCAGCACCGGGCGCACGTTCGCGGGCCCGCGCCGTTCACCCCGACGTCGCGCGACCTCCGCGCACGGGCAACCCGGTGATGTGACGATATGGCCACGGCATCGCACCGACCCCAGGAGGACCCATGCTTCTCGAACGGATCTACGACGAGGACCTGTCCCAGACCAGCTATCTGATCGCCTGCCAGGCCAGCGGCGAGGCGATCGTGGTGGATCCGCGGCGCGACATCCAGGTGTACCTCGACCTCGCCGCGCAGCACGGCCTCACGATCGCAGCGGTCACCGAGACCCACCTGCACGCCGATTTCCTCTCCGGTGTGCGCGAGCTCGCCGCCGCCACCGGTGCGACCGCCTACGTGCCCGGCACCGGCGGTGAGGACTGGCAGTACGGCTTCGAGGCCGAGCGCCTGCTCGATCACGACACGATCCGGCTGGGCCAGGTCACGCTCACCGCCCGCCACACCCCGGGCCACACTCCCGAGCACCTGAGCTACCTGGTCACCGACGGGGCGTTCGCCGACGAACCCGGCTACATCCTCACCGGAGACTTCGTGTTCTCCGGCGATCTGGGCCGGCCGGATCTGCTGGACGAGGCCGTGGGCATGGAGGACACGCGGTTCGCGGGCGCGAAGCAGCTGTTCGCGTCGCTGAAGTCCGTGTTCCTCACCCTGCCGGACCACGTCCAGGTGTTCCCCGGCCACGGCGCCGGCTCCGCCTGCGGCAAGGCCATCGGCTCCCTGCCCTCCACCACGGTGGGCTACGAGCGGAACTTCGCCTGGTGGGCACCGCACCTGAGGAACGACGACGAGCAGGGCTTCATCGACGAGCTGCTGGACGGCCAGCCCGACGCCCACGCCTACTTCGCGCGCATGAAGCGCCAGAACCAGGAGGGCCCCGCCCTGCTCGGCGAGCGCCCCGCGCCCCGCGAGGTCCCTGCGGGGGAGCTGGCCCGCGGCCTCGAGGGCGGGGCGCTCGCCCTCGTGGACACCCGCCCGATGGACGAGGTCCATGCCGGCACCGTGCCCGGGGCGCTGCACATCCCGATGCTGTCCAAGGCGGCCGGCCACATCGCCTGGGCCTTCGATCCGGACACCGATGACGCGCAGCTGGTGGTGCTCGCCGACAGCGCCGAGCGGGCGGCCGAGTACGGCGACCACTTCGTGCGCGTGGGCGTCGACTCACTGATCGGCTACGTGCCGTCGCTGGAGGGCCTGCCGCAGGCGGTCCCGTCGGCGATCACGCCGGCCGCGCTGCACGAGCGGAGCGGCGCCTCCGCACTGCCGCTGGTGGATGTGCGCACCCGCAACGAGCACGCCGGCGGCACCGTGCCCGGTGCGCAGCAGCTCTCCGCCGGCAAGGTGCTGTTCCATCAGGAGCAGCTCCCCTCCCGCGAGGACGGGCCGATCGTGACCTTCTGTCAGTCCGGGCTGCGCAACACCGTCGCCGCCTCCGCCCTGCGCCGCGCCGGCTACGACGT
>CAZHSL010000173.1:0-5963 GCA_964535185.1 uncultured Corynebacterium sp. | reverse complement strand
ACGCGCTGCTGCTCACCGCCGGAGAGCTCGTGCGGGAGCCGCTTGCCCTTGTCCTCCAGGCCTACCATCTCGAGCATCTCGGGCACCAGGCGGCGCACCACCTTGCGCGGGGTGCCGATCACGGCCAGGGCGAACTCGATGTTCTGGTAGGCCGTCTTCGAGGGCAGCAGGCGGAAGTCCTGGAACACCATGCCGATGTCGCGGCGCAGCGCGGGGACCTTCCACGAGGGGATGCGCGAGAGGTCCTTGCCGGCCACGTACACGGTGCCGCGGGTGGGAGCGACCTCCTTGAGCACCATCCGCATCAGGGTCGACTTGCCCGATCCGGAGGCTCCCACCAGGAACACGAACTCCCCGCGGGCGAACTCGATGTCGAGGTTCTCCACAGCGGGGCGCTGTCCACGCATGTACGTCTTGGTGACGTCGTCGAAACGGATCACGGGTGCCTGTCACTTCGGGGAAGTCGTCCGCACCCAGAGTAGGGGCGCGGGCGCGCTGATCGACGCACCTGTGCACAGCGTCCTGGTCAAAACCTGGTCAAGTGTGCGTGCCCCTGGTCACGCCGTCGCTCAGGAGTCGGACTTGCCCTGCTCGGCGCGCCAGCGGATGCCGGCGTCGATGAACCCGTCGATCTCGCCGTCGAACACCGAGGAGGGGTTGCCCTCCTGGTATTCGGTGCGCAGGTCCTTGACCATCTGGTACGGGTTCAGCACGTAGGAGCGCATCTGGTCGCCCCAGCTGGCCTTGACGTCGCCGGCGAGCTCCTTGCGCTCGGCGGCCTCCTCGGCCTTCTTCAGCAGCAGCAGGCGGGACTGCATGACCCGCAGGGCCGCGGCGCGGTTCTGGATCTGGGACTTCTCGTCCTGCATGGAGACCACGGTGCCGGTGGGCAGGTGCGTCATGCGGACGGCGGAGTCGGTGGTGTTGACCGACTGGCCGCCGGGACCGGAGGAGCGGAACACGTCGACCTTGAGGTCGTTCTCCGGGATGTCGATGTGGTCGGTGGACTCGATCAGCGGGATCACCTCGACCGCCGCGAAGGACGTCTGTCGCCGACCCTGGTTGTCGAAGGGGCTGATGCGCACCAGGCGGTGGGTGCCGCCTTCGACCGACAGCGTGCCGTAGGCGAAGGGGGCGCTGACCTCGAAGGTCACCGACTTCAGCCCCGCCTCCTCGGCGTAGGAGGTGTCCATGACCTTGGTGGGGTAGCCGTGGCGCTCGGCCCAGCGCAGGTACATGCGCATCAGCATCTCGGCGAAGTCGGCGGCGTCGATGCCGCCGGCACCGGCGCGGATGGTGATCACGGCGCTGCGCTCGTCGTACTCCCCCGACAGCAGTGTGCGCACCTCGAGCTCGTCGAGGGTCTTGTGGATGCTGGTCAGCTCCTCCTCGGCCTCGGCGAGGGTGTCGGCGTCGTCCTCCTCCGCAGCGAGCTCGACCATCACCTCGAGGTCCTCGATGCGGGAGGCGAGCTCGCTGATGCGGCGGCGCTCGGACTGCGCATGGGAGAGCGCGGCGCTGACCTTCTGGGCGTTCTCGACGTCGTCCCACAGGTCCTGCGCGGAGGCCTGCTTCTCGAGGTCGGCGATCCGGGCGTCGAGCGCCTCGACGTCCGTCACCTGCTCGATGGAGGCCAGGGTGGAGCGGAGCTGGGGGATCTCTGCGGAGAAGTCGATGGAAGCCACGAGGCGAGAGTCTACGGCAGGGCGCTGAGCGTGCGCGGCGGGGCGGGCGCCCCGTGCCGGGCACGGACGGGTTCAACTCCTCGTCGAGCAGTCGTGCCCGGCCGCCGTGAGCGCCCAGAACCCGAGGTCACGGCCCACCTCGGCCAGCAGTTCCTCCCCCTCCTCGAGCGCTCGGCGGGAGGAGCCGGCACGGGAGGTGAGATCCCACGCCTGCCGGATCCCGGCCGCCGCCAGCTGCTCGCCGTCCAGGGTGATCGCCCCCGCGACCGCGGCGACCGGCAGGCCGCGCTCCCGGGCGCGGCGGGCCACTTCGGCGGGTCCCTTGCCCTGCAGCGTCTGGGCGTCGAGCTTCCCTTCCCCGGTGACGACGACGTCGGCCTCGCCGAGCAGCGCATCGACGCCGACCAGCTCGAACACGGCGTCGGCCCCGGAGCGCTGCGCGGC
This sequence comes from uncultured Corynebacterium sp., assembly GCA_964535185.1. Lineage (GTDB taxonomy): Bacteria > Actinomycetota > Actinomycetes > Actinomycetales > Dermabacteraceae > Brachybacterium. The sequence goes on along the minus strand of CAZHSL010000173.1, from coordinate 3,834 downwards.
GCCGAGCAGCAGCAGCCCGAACCCGGTGCCGCCCGCAGCCCCGGCCCCGGCCACGTCACGGTGCTCACCGGACGGGTCCAGCACGCGGGCCGCGGCGGCGAGCGTCGCATCGGCCGCCTGGATCCGGGAGGCGTCGATGCCCTTCTGAGGCCCGTACACGGCGGCCGCGCCGTCGGGGCCGAGCAGCGGGTTGGTGACGTCGTTGGCGGCGATCACCGTGACCTGGTCGAGGGCGGCGAGCGCCGGGCCGAGGTCCGCCGCGGCGAGAGCGTCCAGCCCTGCCAGTCCGGGGCCGATCTCGGTGCCGTCCTCGGTGCGCAGGTGGGCGCCGAGTCCCTGGAGCATGCCGGCGCCCGCGTCGGTGGAGGCGCTGCCGCCGAGGCCCACCAGGAGGGTGCGGGCACCGGCGTCGACGGCGGCGCGCATCAGCTCGCCGAGCCCGCGCGTGGTGGCGATGCGCGGGGCGAGCTCGCCGCCGGGGAGGGCGTGGAGGCCGACGGTCTCGGCGAGCTCGAGCACGGCCACGTCCTCCCGCTGCGCCCAGCGGGCGGGCCGGGGCTCGCCGGTGGGGCCGGTGACGGTGGCACGGCGGGTGGTGAAGCCGGCGGCGAGCGCGGCGTCGACGGTGCCGTCCCCGCCGTCGGCGATGGGGCAGGACAGCACGCGCAGCTGCGGCGCGGTCCGTGTGATGCCGCGGTGCAGCGCGTCGACGACCTGGGCGGCGGTCAGGGTGCCCTTGAACTTGTCCGGGGCGAGCAGCACGGTGGGGGTCATCGGGCGCGGGCCTCTCCTTCGACGGTCAGCGGGATGGCGGTTCCCGTCCCTCGCGTGAACCATCCTGCCAGGGGCGGGTGCGTGCGCGCAGTGAGGACCACGCGGACGGTGCCGTCGGGGTCGACGACGACGGAGGAGACGGCGATCGCCTCGGTGCGGGTGGTCGCGTGCGGGTACTCGCGCAGATGCGCCTCGGCGGCGGCGCGGGCCGATCCCTCGTGGATCGCGGCGCCCCCGTCCTCGGTGTAGATGCGGGAGGGGTCCACGGCCTGGGCGGCCGACAGCGCCGCGCTGTCCGCGGCGTACTGGAGCCCGTTGCGCTCGAGCTGCACGCCGGTGATCGCGGTGCCCACGGCGAGCACCATGAGGATGACGACCAGCACGCCGGTGGTGAGGATCGTCATCGATCCGCGGGAATCGCGCACCCGGTCCCGGAGCGCGCGGGACAGGCCGCCCATCAGGGGGCCGACCGATACTGATCGACCTGCACGGCATGGGAGGACGCCACGGTCACCGGCCCGGTCTCCCCCAGCAGCGGCCCCAGCCCGGGCACCGGGACGGGGATCCGGACCTCGGCCGTGACGGTACCGCCCGGCGTGGCGCACGGATCGTGGCTGCAGTGGAGGGTGACCACGTCCCCCGCGGGCAGTCCGTGGTCCTCGAGAATCATCTCGGTGTGCAGGGCTGAGCGCTCCACCGCTGTGGACCCGTCCGGTTCGGTGGCATGGATGCGGGCGATGTCACGAGCGATGGAGTCCGCCGCGAAGACGGCGGCCTGCACGTTGCCGAGCGTGAGCACGAGGTAGAGGGAGGGGATCAGCAGCGCGGCCGAGAGCACCACGAACTCGACGAGCGCGTTGCCGTCCTCGGCCGCCAGCTTCGTGCCCATGAGGGCTCGCCCGGATCGCAGCCGCCGCATGATCACCATGACGCCTCGTCGATCGCTCGTCCCTGCACGGTCATCGCACCGGCGGGCCCGAACAGACCCACCAGCGGAAGGGTCGCACTGACCTCGACCCGGATGACTCCGTCGGGGCCCTGCACCGCGGTGGCGTCGGCACCCAGGCCACCGCCGAAGCGCTCCCCGATCAGCCGCTCTGCTCGCGCTGCCCCGTCCTCCGGCGACGAGCCCACCAGCGACGCGTGATGTGCCCCCTGGACCGCGGCGTCGACGAGCGTGTTGCGGGTGTGGACGATCAGCGCCGCCTGGACGATCATCAGCGCGATCATGATGATCAGCACCGCGATCATCGGGAACTCCGCCACTGCGGAGCCGTGCTCCTCGCGCAGGTGTTGCCATCCTCGTCGGCCGTGCCCAGGGCGCGGCTCCCGTGCCCCCGGCATCGGATCGGCACGGTCCGCACGCCGCTGCTGGCGACCTCTCAGCATGACGGTCCGGTCAGAGGCTGCCGCCGAGGAACGGCGCCATCGCGTTCTCGAAGATCTGCACGATCTGGTCGGAGGCGACCGCCCAGAGCGCGACGACGATCCCCGCGGTCATCAGCGTGATCAGCACCCATCCGGGGACGTCGCCCTGGTCCGCGGCGAGGCGGGCGAGCAACCGCTGCACGGCGGAGGGCCTCTGCGATGCCGAGATCTCGGCACCGCGCGGGATGCGGAACGGACGTCGTCGTGCGCTGCGGTGGAGTCGGGAACGGTGAACAGTCATATCTGCCTCCTCTGAGAGTGCTCCGGGACAGGCCCGGAGATGGTGCATCGATCGGTTACGGACAGAGCGAAGGGCCGGAGCGGGGCGAAGGGCCGGAGCCCGGCGGGGCGGGAGCGATCACAGGCTGATCTCCAACACGGCGAGCCCGGGGAAGATCGCGAAGACGATCACCAGGGGCAGCACGAAGAAGACCACGGGAACGAGCATCATGATCTCCCGCTGACCAGCGGTCTCCATCAGCTCGCGCTTGGCCTCCTCGCGGGCGTCCTGCGCCTGGGCGCGCAGCACGTCGGCCAGCGGGGTGCCGCGCTCGATCGCGATCGAGACGCCCTCCCCGAAGCGGCCGAGGGAGCTGAGCGGAGTCCTGGCCCCCAGCGACACGAGCGCCTGGGAGACGCTCGTGCCGGCTCGGATGTCCGCAACCGTCGCCGCGAATTCGTCGGGCAGCGCCCCGGAGGAAGTCCGTGCGACCCGTTCCATCGCCGAGATCGGACTCTCGCCGGCCGCGACGGCCAGTGCCAGGAGATCGGCGACGGTCGGGAACTCTCTCGCCATCTTCGCCGCCCTGCGCTTGATCTCCACGCCGAGCAGGTAGTCGCGCAGCAGCACACCCAGCACTGTGGCGAGCACCACGATGAACACACCCATCAGCGGGGTGGTGCCGCGCAGCGCGATCGCCGCCACGGCGAGGACGACGCCGATGACCAGACCGGAGGCACCGAAGACCACCTGCTCCAGACGGAAGGAGTCCGCGGAGGTGCGGCGTCCGGCCAGACGCAGTCGGCGCTCGAGCTGGTCCGCTCCGCCCGTGAGCCGCTCCAGGAGTCCCAGCACGCGGACGGCGACCGGGCCCAGCAGGTTCTCGAGCACCCGGCGGAGCCGGCTGGGGCTCCGCGGAGCCGCGAACAGCGACCGCGAGCGCGAGCGGCGCAGGTACGGATCCACCCGGGCGCCGAGGTCGCGCGGACGCAGCCAGGGAAGCGTGCCCAGGAGGAGGAAGAGCCCGGCCCCGAACAGGAGTCCGAGCCCGATGCCCGCCAGGACGGGATCCGAGAGGCTCATCGCAGCACCCTCTCGTCCTGGGGCAGACGGGCGATCAGGAGCATCACGCGATACGCGAGGAGGGACGCCACCGCGCCGGCCACGATCAGCACCAGACCGGGCGCGGAGTCGTACGCCTGCGCCGCCTGGGGTCGGGTGGCCATGAGGGCGAGCACGATCCATGGCGCGGCGAGGGCCAGACGGGCCGCATTCACGGTCCAGGACTGGCGCGCCTCGAGCTCCGCTCGCGTCCGCGCATCCTCACGCAGGAAGGCGGAGAGGGTGCGCAGCAGGCCGCCGAGGTCTGTGCCTCCCACGTCCCGGGTGATGCGCAGCGCCTCGACGATCCG
>CAZHSL010000172.1:0-6017 GCA_964535185.1 uncultured Corynebacterium sp. | reverse complement strand
CTTCTCCCGGGCCGGGATCTTCAGTGCGTTGATCGCACGCACGGCAGAGGCGTACGTACCGACCGTGCCCAACCTGGGAATCGCCTTGGTCATCCCGACTCCGGGTCCGCCAGGAGGAGCACGGAGAACTCGAAGGATGCAGTTGCTCAGGCATCCGCCCGGTCGGATCGTCAGCCTTCCGGAGTGCGCAGGAACCGCGGTCTTCGCGTTGTTTCCGGTGCTCCTCGCCACCAATGAGGTCTGGCCGCGGTTCCCACAACTCGCCTTCCCTAACCACCCGAGTGTGGGCGGAGTGTCGTATGGTGTCCGAAGCTTCGCGTGCCGGTGGCGGACTGCGTCAGGCATGGAGGAGCCGAACTCGAAAGTTCAGTGATGTCTGCTGATCTCGCTTCAAACCTGCAGGTCATCCCTGCGGAGCCGCCGTTCAGCGGTGCCCGTCCTGCGGTGCTGGTGCTGCCGGGTGGTGGCTACCGGTTCCACGCTCCCCATGAGGGTGAGGGCGTCGCCCGGTGGTGGTCCTCCGTCGGCTGCCACGCAGCGGTGCTGCACTACCCGCTACCGTCCGAGTCGCCCTGGCCGTCGCCGCTCGCGGCCGCGCGGGAAGCGCTGCAGTGGTGGCGCACCGGAGACCATGGCCTGGCGGTCGATGCCCGCGCAGTGGGTGTCTTCGGCGCCAGTTCGGGTGGGCACCTGGCCGGGCTGCTCGCCACCGGGGCGATCCTGGGCTCGCTGGAGCAGGCGCCGAGTTCGCCGCCGCGGCCGGACTTCGCCGTCCTGGCCTACTCGGTCGCCGACCTCGACCTGCTCCCTGATGTCGCCGTGTCGGGGATGCTCGGCGGCCGGATGGAGTTGCGCGCCGAACTCTCCCCGGTCACCCACCTCGGCGCGGAGACGTGCCCACTGTTCGTCTGGACCACCATGGAGGACCCACCGGGCCTGACGAACGCCCTTCGGTGGGCGGAGGCAGCGCAGGAGGTCGGTGCTTCCCTCGAGTTGCACGTCTACCCGGAAGGCTGGCACGGTCTCGGCCTCGCCGACGGTGTCTCGTGGGGCGACCCGCCAGCCGGCGAACGGATGCCGCCCCTCGCATCGATCCCACACACCGCGACCTGGCGGGACGCCTGTCAACGGTGGCTCGACGACGTTGTCCTGGGTAATGAACCGACAGGACCGGGCGGCCTTACCGCCCCGTCGTCCCGATGATGCACCGAGAGTTTGCCGCAGAACGCCCATAACACAGGGCAGACTCTCGTCCGGCGCCGTGGCAAAGTCGTACGAGGACAACGTGAAGTCAGCGATTCGGCTCGCGAGGCAGCGCCCAGGCAACGCCCGAGACCGAGGCTCGCTGCCACAGAGGACCCCAGGACATTGACGAGGAAAATCCCGTCCGGCACGGCCCCCAGCCTAGGATCGTCACGTGACCGATCGCTCCTCCTGGACCGTCACCACCCACGACTGGCGCACGGATCTCGATGTCGAGCACCTTGCCGAGGTCCGCGACCGGCTCGGCGACACCGAGGCTGCCGGCGGGCGCCGTCACCTCATCCTCGAGATCCTCGCCTACGCGAATGAGGAGGCCGAGAGCCAGGGCCGCGCCGGCACCGTCATCATCACGGTCTTCCCGCATGGGCGGGTGCGCGTCGCCGATGACGGGCGAGGCACTGACACCCGGCGGGACAGTCGGGGCCGGGTCATACGCAAGCCCGTGATGGCGACGGCCGACCTGCGGTTCCGGGCCGAGGCGACCGCGCCCCTGCTGCCCGACGGGCTACCGCGGGGCGGGATGTCCACGGTCCCGCCAATCGGTGTGGATCTCGCCGGACAGGTAGACAGTGAAACTTATGGCTCGAGCCTCCATTATCGCTGGGAGCGGGGTTGCCCCCTCGTCGTCATCTGATGTCGAGTCTAGACATCAGGCTGGGCGTGCGACTCGCCCACCGTCATCACCGTCGAGCGGTCGTGCTCGTGGCGAGCGCGCGCTCGGAGGGCAGCACCAGGAGCGCGCCCCCTGCGCCGAGGAGTAGCAGCCAGGCAGCGACGTGCATCGCCAACCCGTACCCCGCCGTCAGCGTTTCAGCGGTGAGCTCACTCCCGGTGCGGTGCTGAGCGAGGGTCCCCAGCACCGCGAGCCCTACTGACGCACCGATCTGACGGGCGCTGGACAGCAGGCCGGAGGCCATCCCGGCTTCGTCGTCATCCACTCCGCGCGTCGCTGTGGAGACCACGGGGCCTAGGCACAGTCCGAAGCCGATGCTCGCCACCAAGGATGGTCCGAGGACGTCGACGAGAAAGCTTCCGTCAGGCCGCATGAAACCGAACCACATGAACCCCACCGCCGTGAGGGGGACGCCGGTGAGCATGAGTGAGCGCGGCGGGAGGTGTCTGCCGACGCCGGTGGCGACCACGGCACCGACGATCACCCCGAGCGCGAACGGCAGGAACATCAGCCCGGCGACGGCCGGTGAGTTCCCGAGCACCGTCTGGACGTACAGCGACAGGATGTAGAAGCACGAGGCCATCGCAGCGCCGATGAGCAGATTGATGACGTTCGCGCCCGTGACACTGCGGTTGGCCAGCAGACCGAGGCGCAGGAGGGGGTCGCGGTGCGGAGATCTCTCCACGACGACGAAGAGCGCGAGGAGCAGAGCCGCCCCGGCGAGCACGACGATTGTCTGGGGAGCGGTCCACCCGAGATCCGCCGCCCGCACCACACCGTAGACAAGCGCTGTCATCCCGGTCGTTGCCAGCGCGCCACCGAGGACGTCCGGGCGCTTCGCGCGCACAACGCGGGCGTCCCCCGGCAGGGACCGCCAGGCGAGCCACAGGGGAACCAGGGCAACGGGGACGTTGAGCAGCATTACCCATCGCCATCCCGCGAGTTCGGTGACGACTCCGCCCAGCACGACCCCGAGCGCTGCACCGAGCGCGTTGACGGCGCTCCAGATCCCGAACGCGCGCGCCCGCGCTCGCCCCTCGGGGAACGTCGTGGTGAGCACCGCCAGTGAGGCCGGTTGCATGGCGGCGGCACCCACGCCTTGAAGGCCGCGGGCGGCGACCAGGACTCCGGGGGACGTCGCCAGACCGGCCAGCAGGGACGACAGGGCGAAGACCAGCAGGCCAATGATGAGCACGCGGCGATGTCCGAGGAGGTCGGCCACCTTGCCACCGAGAAGGAGCAGCCCCCCGAAGGTCAGCGCATAGGCGTGGATGACCCAGGACAACTCGCTCGATTCGAAGCCGAGTCCGGCGGCGATATCGGGAAGTGCGACATTGACGATGCAGAGGTCGAGGGAGACCAGGAGTTGGACTCCGTTGACCGCCGTGAGGGTCGGGCCAGGCTTCCGAGCTGAGTCCGGCCCGGACATGACAGATGAGTCTTTCATCGACGACTTCCTTCGTTTGGGCTCGCCGTGGTCGAGGCGAGGAAGACGTGGTGGACGGCCGCCGCGGCGGTCGTGCCTACTGGGTGAGTGCTTGCCGACCGCCTTGGCGGCAGCCGGAACTGGCCCGCTCGCCGATGGTCGTGCGCAGGCGAGGTCCCGCCCCCGACTCACCGCGCCGCCAGCATGTGACGGCGTCCGATGGGCAGCGCTCGAGTGCGGTCCTGCGGGGGCGTGGTCTGCTCAGCCCCGACCGACCCGCAGGTCCGGGGCAGGCACGTTCAGTCTCGTTGGGGCAGCTGGTCGAGGGCGCCGTGGACGAGCGCCCGGATACCGTCCGTGTAGGTGCCCCTGGCCGCCAGCGCCGGCCAGGCTCGCCCGATCGACGCCAACTGAGGAACTACCTCGGGATCGCGGCCGTCGAAGGGGGCGGCGTCCTCCTTCAGGAGGCGTGCGCGGTCCACCCCGGAACGGGTCCGCTCCCTGGTGCGAGCATGGACGAGGAGCTCTCCGACGGTGAGGTACCAGAGGTTCCGGAACAACGCCACGGCCTGGTCGGCGGTGCACCCGCCGCGGCGTGCGCCGTCGAGGATGGCCTCGACGAACCACAGGGCCTCGTCGCTCAGCCGACCGACGAACCCGTCGACCGTGAGCACCTCGGCCGCCCACGGCAGGTCGCGCAGTGCGTCATGGAGGGCGATCGTGGCCGCGCACACTCTCGCGCGGGGCTCCGTCGGCAGGTCCGGACGCGGCAGTCCGGCCGCGTAGTCACTGATCAGCCGGACCAGCAGGTCCTCACGGTCACGCACGTGGTGGTAGATGGTTGCCGCGCCGATGCCGAGCTCCCGGGCCAGGCTACGGATGGTGAGGTTCTCCCATCCCTCCGCCTCGATGAGGCGCCAGGCCGCGGCGAGTATCTCCTCCTGAGATGTCGCCGGGGGGCGCCCTCGCCGCCGCGGCCGCTGCGCGTCGGGCCGTTCCGCCATGCTCATCCCCTCTGACAATGTCCAGCATCATGACCGGCGCCTCGCGCTGCGGACGAGCAGTCCGACTGCGACGGCTCCGGCGAGCGCGGGTAGCGCCACGAGGAGCCCCCACTGCGCCGGGAAGACCGGGCTCCCGTACTCGGTGACGAACAGCATGGCGAGTGCAGTGGCCAGGTTCGCCACCACCATAAAGGCACCGGCACCGATCGCCCCGCCTCGGCTCACCCATGATGTCACAGCGGCGACCAGCCACAGGATCGCGAGCGTGCCGGCCACCGCGTACACCACGAGGTACAGCAGCCCGGTGTCGACCGGCACGCCGTGTGCGCCGTACATGGCTGCGGCGTACGCCTCCAGGGACCGCATCGACTGCTGGTCCACAGCGGCGGCCAGGGCCGGGACGGCCGAGAGGATCACTGCCGCCCCGAGCGCCATCCGTCCGCGTGTCCGCGGGCTTGCCGCGGTCTCGTTGGTCTGCTCATTGCGTTTTTCGAACATGTTCCTAAAGTAGCCCCCGAGGAAGGCGCCGTCAAGGTGACGGCGCGATCGCCGTCGAATAGACGGCGCAACCTCCCGGCCGGAAGAACGGCGCAACTTCCCACCGAGAATGACGCTTGCGTTACAGGCGTTATGCTCCTGTCATGGCTGACCCGGTGGGCGCGTTCCGCGACGACGCGGCGCGGGCGCGCTTCCTGCTCGCCTTCGATCGGGCCATGAGTTCCTGGCCGGATCGAACCGACCACACCGTGCAGACGAGTTATGGCCGGACCGCGGTGTCGGCGTCGACCGCGGCGCGCGACCGCACCCCAGCCCTCCTCCTGCCGGGCGGCGGGAGCACGATCGCGGCCTGGGGCCCATTCGTCAGGGCGTGGGAGACGGATCGACAGGTCTTCGCAGTCGACACCATTTGGGATGCGGGCAGGAGCGTGCAGACCAGGCCGCTCCCGACCGGCGTCGAGGTCGCCGCCTGGCTGGAAGAGACCCTCGACGGTATAGGGCTGGAGAAGGTGCACCTCGTGGGGTTCTCCTACGGGGGATGGGTCGCACTCAACCAACTCGTTCGGAACCCTGCTCGCCTGCAGAGCGTGACGGCGATCGAGCCGCCGGGCTCCCTCGCGGGCATACCCTGGCGCACCTGGGCGAAAATGCTGCTGATGTTGCTCGGCGACGAAGAGCGGTACCTCTCGTACCTGTCCTGGGTGCGCGGCGGCAAGTTGCCTGAGTCTCCGGCACTTGATGTCCTGCTTGCCGGTAAGCGGGAGTTCGCGCCCCGCGGCACGCCGCGCCCGGAACGGGTAACCACGGCACAGTGGCGCGACCTCCGAACCCCTCTCACGGTGGTCATCGGCGGGCGGAGTCACTTCGTCCCCCGGCGCGCAGTGGCTGCCGTTCGTCGCACCGCACCCTCGGTGCGGGTAGAGGTCTTCCCGCATGCCAGCCACGCGGCGCTGGTGGACGAGCCTGACGCGATCAAGAACCTCGTCGGATCGTTCATGGAAGGCACCGATGGCGCAAGACATGCCTGATGCGAAAGCCGAGTTCGTCCAGGAGCGCCTGCTGGAGGCTGCGGCCGAGGTCCTCGCCTCGGGGAGCAATGCTGCGATGCCTCTGCGCATCGTTGCGGCACGGGCCGGCGCCACCACCGGCGCGA
>CAZHSL010000171.1:0-6034 GCA_964535185.1 uncultured Corynebacterium sp. | reverse complement strand
ACGACCCGGCCGACCGCCTGCGAGCTCTCGAGCTGCTGGCCGAGGCCTGGGGGCTCGAGGCCTCCGAGGCGACGCCCGCTCCCTGAACCCCACACTCCGGACCGGTTCCCCACCCGTGCGGGAACATCGCATACTTCCCCCATGAGCACCCTCGTCCTGCAGTCAGACTTCGGCCTCGACGACGGCGCGGTCAGCGCCATGTACGGCGTGGCCGTCGGCGTCGACCCCGCGCTGCGCATCCACGACGTCACCCACAACATCCCGCAGTACGACATCTGGGAGGGCTCGTACCGCCTCGCCCAGGTGCTCACCTACTGGCCCGAGGGCACCGTCTTCGTCTCCGTGGTCGATCCCGGCGTGGGCACGGAGCGGCTGTCCGTGGTGGCCCGCACCGCGACCGGGCACTACGTCGTCACGCCCGACAACGGCACCCTCACCCATCTGGACGACATCTTCGGCATCACCGCGCTGCGGGAGATCGACGAGACCCGCAACCGCCGTCCCGGCTCCGAGGAGTCCTACACCTTCCACGGCCGCGACATCTACGCCTTCACCGGGGCCCGCCTGGCCGCAGGGGCGACCACCTTCGAGGACGTCGGCCCCGTCGTGGGGCTCGAGCAGATGGTGCGCCTCCCCCTGACCGCGCCGACGCTGGTGGACGGCTCGATCCGTGGAATCATCGACACCCTCGACGTGCGCTACGGCTCGCTGTGGACCTCCATCCCCCGTGAGCTGTTCCGCGAGCTCGGCGTCTCCCCCGGCGAGCGGGTGACGGTGCGGGTCCACCACCACGACACCGTGGTGCACGCGGCCCAGGTGACCTATGCCCGCAGCTTCGCGGCGGTCGAGATCGGTGAGTCGCTGCTGTACGTGAACTCCCTGGACCGGATGGCGATCGCGATCAACCGCGGCCACTACGCCCGGGCGTTCTCACTGGGCACCGGCGCCTCCTGGCACGTCACCCTCGACCCCGTGCGCTGACCCACCCACTCCCGACAAGGACCCGCCATGACCCGCACCCACTCCCCCGTCACCCAGGTGGTCGCCATCGGCATCGGCGCCGCGCTGTTCTTCGTGCTCGGCCGCTTCGCCGCGATCCCCACCCCCGTCCCGAACACCTCGCTCAACATCCAGTACGCGATCCTCGCCGTGTTCGCCGTGCTCTACGGCCCGCTGGTCGGTGCCCTGATCGGCCTCATCGGCCACGTCCTCATCGATGTCACGGGCTACGGCATCTGGCTCAGCTGGGAGCTCTCCTCCGGTGTGTTCGGCCTGATCGTGGGACTGCTCGTGCTGCGCCATGCCCTCGCCGACGGCGAGTTCGGCCGGGCCACGGCCGTGCGCGTCAACCTCGCGATCCTGCTGGCCAACGCCGTGGCCTGGCTCCTCGTCGCGCCGCTCGGGGACGTGCTGATCTACTCCGAGCCCGCGAACAAGGTATGGGCCCAGGGCGCGCTCGCCTTCGTCGCGAACTCGCTCACCGCCTGCGTCCTGGCCACGATCATCCTCTCGGTCTACGCCCGCACCCGCACCAGGACCGGGTCGCTGAGCCGCGAACAGTGACAGCCCCGCTGCTCGAGCTGCGCGGATACTCCTTCCAGTACCGCGCCCAGTCCGAACCGACCCTCCACGACATCGACCTCACGGTGCGGCGCGGGGAGAAGATCGCGATCGTCGGCGCCTCCGGATCGGGCAAGTCCACGCTGCTGGCCGTGCTGAACGGGCTGATCCCGCACCACCACCGCGGTACCGCGAGCGGCACCGTGCGCGTGGCCGGGAAGGACCCGGCCCGGGTGCCGCTGGTGGAGACCGCCTCGGTGGTGGGGACCGTGCTGCAGGACAGCAACAGCCAGTTCGTGGGGCTCACGGTCGCCGAGGACATCGCCTTCAGCCTCGAGAACCAGCAGGCCCCGCGTGAGGAGATGCCCTCCCGGATCGCCCGCGCCGCGGAGCTCGCCGGGATCGAGGACCGCCTGGACGCCTCTCCGCAGGACCTCTCCGGCGGGCAGAAGCAGCGTGTCGCGATCGCCGGTGTGCTGGTCGACGACGTCGAGGTGCTGCTGTTGGACGAGCCGCTGGCGAACCTCGACCCGGCCACCGGCCGCGCCGCCGTCGAGCTCATCGATGCCCTGCACCGCGACCACGGCCGCACCGTGCTGATCGTCGAGCACCGGCTCGAGGACGTCCTGCACCGGGACGTGGACCGGATCGTGCTGATGGCCGACGGCCGCATCGTCGCGGACCGCCCGCCCGACGAGCTGCTGGCCTCCGGCCTGCTGGAGCAGCACGGCATCCGCCCGCCGCTGCACGTGGCCGCGCTCCGCCACGCCGGCGCCCCGGTCACGGCCGCACAGCGTCCCTCCCGCGCCGGCGACATCGAGCTCACCCCCGCACAGATCGCCGCGGTGCGGCGGTGGGCGGAGGAGGATGCCGCGCCCGAGGGGGCGGGCTCCGCGGCCGACGGGGCGACGCCGGCGCCGACGGACGGGGCCCCACCTCCCGCGCTGGGGCTGCGCGAGGTGCGCTGCGAGATCCCCGTCGGCCCCGAGCGCAGCGCGGTCGTGCTCGACGGCATCACCGCGCAGGTGCGGCGCGGGGAGATGATCGGCGTGCTCGGCTCCAACGGGGCCGGCAAGTCGACCCTGGCCCGGGTGGTGTGCGGCTTCGAGCGCCTCACCGCCGGGCAGCTGCGGATCGGCGGGGCCGACGCCCGCGGATGGAGCCTGGCCGAGCGCGGCGAGAGGGTCGGCTTCGTGCTCCAGGAACCGGGGCAGATGCTCTCCCGCCCCCTGGTCTCCGAGGAGATCGCGCTGGGGATGCGCGCTCGGGGCATGCCGGAGGAGGAGATCGCGCGGCGCAGCGCCGAGGTGGTCGCGGCGTGCGGGCTGTCCCCGTTCCGGTCCTGGCCGGTCTCGGCGCTCAGCCACGGGCAGAAGAAGCGCGTGAGCATCGCGGCGGTGCTCGCCCTCGATCCGGACCTGCTGATCCTCGACGAGCCCACCGCGGGGCAGGACTTCGCCCACTACTCCGAGTTCATGACGTTCCTGCGCGGCCTCCACGAGGCCGGGACCACCGTCGTGCTCATCACCCATGACATGCACCTGGCGCTCGAGCACACCGAGCGGGTGCTGGTGCTCTCGCAGGGCCGGCTGCTGGCCGATGCGGACCCGGCCGTGGTGCTCACCGATCCGGAGCTCAGCGCCGGTGCGGATCTGGTGACCACCGGGCTGTACGACCTCGCCCGCCGCTGCGGGATCACCGCTGCGCACCGGCTCGTGCACCGCTTCGTCGCCGCGGACCGCGCGGTGCGCCAGGAGGCCCGATGAGCAGTCCGCTGCTGGGGTACATCGACCGTCCCGGTCCGCTCCACTCCCTGGCCGGGGTCTCGAAGCTCGCCCTCGCCCTCGGGGTGGTGGTCGGCGCCATGATCGGCTTCGATGTGCGCTACCTGGCCGCGGTCTCCGCCGGTTCCCTGCTGCTGTGGGGCGTCTCCCGGGTGCGGCCGCGGGACCTCGCGGTGGTGCTGTGGCTGATCATGCTGTTCATGGCCCTGAACAACATCGGGATCTTCCTGTTCGCGCCCGGGTACGGCACCGATCTGTTCGGCACCCGGCACGTGCTGCTGGACGGCCCCTGGCACTGGGACCTCACCGCCGAGCAGCTGTTCTACCAGCTCGCGGTCACGCTGAAGTACTTCGCGGTGCTGCCCGCGGTGCTGCTGTTCGTGGCCACCACCAGGCCGCCCGAGTTCGCGTCCTCCCTGGCCCGGATCGGGGTGCCGTACCGGATCGCGTACGCCGTCTCCCTCGCCCTGCGCTACATCCCCGACGTGCAGCGGGAGTTCCGCACCATCTCGCAGGCCCAGCAGGCGCGGGGCCTGGACACCAGCTCGGCCGCTCCGCTGCGCACCCGGCTGCGCAACCTCACCTCGGTGCTGATGCCGCTGCTGCTGGGCACCTTCGACCGGATCGAGGCGGTCTCCGCCGCGATGGAGCTGCGCGGCTTCGGCCGCGGCCGAGGTCGCACCTGGCTGGTGCGCATGCCGCTGCGGGGCCGGGATCTCGCCGTGATCCTGCTCGCGGCGGTGATCGCGGCGGTGCCGATCTGGCTGCTGGTGGTCAACGGCGGCCGCTTCTGGAATCCTTTCCTCTGATGCCGGGCCCGTGCCCGTCGACGGAGAGCGGAAGGGGATCCCGCATGCCGCCCACGATGCATCGCCGCCGTGCCCCGCGGGCGCTCTGCTCGGCCCTCGCCCTGCTGGTGGTGCTGAGCGGCTGCGGGCTCGGCGGGACGGGCCGCAGCCACCCCGAGTGGGAGCACGACGCGGACTCCGGGCGGTACTACCGCCCCGGTCACGTGCTGCAGGGACCCGAACTGCTCGAGGAGCATTATCCCGCTCTCGCCGAGGCCTCACCGCGCGCGCTCACGGAGGGCCGGTACACCGATCCGGGCGAGCGGGTGCCGATCCCTGCGCCCGACGACCACTGGTGGCAGGCGGTGGTGCAGCTGTCCCCGGAGGAGGCGGAGGCGCTGCGGAGCGAGGCTGCGAGCGAGGAGGGCGGTGACGCGCTCGAGGCCGTGCCCGAGAGCGAGCTCCTCGCTCTGCTGGTCCCGCCGCTGGAGGGCGAGCTCGAGCCCTGCGGGAGCGGGTGGCTCTCGGTGGGCCCGGCGCTCGCCCGGCACGGCAGCACGGACCTCAGCGAGGCGGGTGACCTGATCGAGCTGGCCGCACTGTGCCCGAGCAGCGACCAGGTCGTCACCTCCTCGACCGACATGTGAGCCCTCCCCCGCACGGCGTCGGGCCCCGACCCTCCGGAGAGGATCGGGGCCCGTCGAGCGCTCGGGTGGAGCGGCAGGTGATCAGCAGATCACATCATGCCGCCCATGCCTCCCATACCGCCCATGCCGCCCATGTCGTCGCCGCCGCCAGCCGGAGCGGGCTCCGGCTTGTCGGCCACGACGGCCTCGGTGGTCAGGAACAGGCCCGCGATGGACGCCGCGTTCTGCAGCGCGGAGCGGGTGACCTTGACCGGATCGATGATGCCGGCGGCCACCAGGTCCTCGTACACGCCGGTCACGGCGTTCAGACCCTGTCCGACGGGCAGGCCCTTGACCTTCTCCGCCACGACGCCGCCCTCGAGACCGGCGTTGACCGCGATCTGCTTGAGCGGGGCCTCGACGGCCACCTTGACGATGTTCACGCCGGTGGCCTCGTCGCCCTCGAGGGCGAGCTTGCCGAAGGTGTCTGCACCGGCCTGCAGCAGCGAGACGCCGCCACCGGCGACGACGCCCTCGTCCACAGCGGCCTTGGCGTTGCGCACGGCATCCTCGATGCGGTGCTTGCGCTCCTTGAGCTCCACCTCGGTGGCGGCGCCGGCCTTGATGACGGCCACGCCGCCGGCCAGCTTCGCGAGGCGCTCCTGGAGCTTCTCGCGGTCGTAGTCCGAGTCGGAGTTCTCGATCTCGGTGCGGATCTGGGAGACGCGGGCGGCGATGCGCTCGGCGTCGCCGGAGCCCTCGACCAGGGTGGTCTCGTCCTTGGTGACGACGATCTTGCGCGCCTGGCCCAGCAGCTCGAGACCGGCGGTCTCCAGCTTGAGGCCGACCTCCTCGGAGATGACCTGGCCGCCGGTGAGGATGGCCATGTCCTCGAGCATCGCCTTGCGGCGGTCGCCGAAGCCGGGGGCCTTGACGGCCACGGACTTGAAGGAGCCCTTGAGCTTGTTGACCACGAGGACCGCGAGGGCCTCGCCCTCGACGTCCTCGGCGATGATCGCCAGCGGCTTGCCGGCCTGGATGACCTTCTCCAGCAGCGGCAGCAGGTCCTTGACGTTGGAGATCTTGGACTCCACGAGCAGCACGTAGGCGTCCTCGAGGACCGCCTCCTGGCGCTCGGCGTCGGTGACGAAGTAGGGCGAGATGTAGCCCTTGTCGAAGCGCATGCCCTCGGTCATCTCGAGGTCGAGGCCGAAGGTGTTCGACTCCTCGACGGTGATGACGCCTTCCTTGCCGACCTTGTCCATCGCCTCGGCGA
>CAZHSL010000170.1:0-6082 GCA_964535185.1 uncultured Corynebacterium sp. | reverse complement strand
CCTGGACCGCAAGCAGGTCTCCTTCATGGGGTACTGGCGGCAGGGGCGCCCGGAGCACTGAGTGCGGATCGCGTCTCCCTGCGCCGGGATGTTCCTGCTCGACGCGGAGGACGGCCGCTACACTCCGTGACGCTGAGCAGTCGCCGCATATGTCAGGGAGCCCCGTGACCGCAGTCGCCGCATCGCAGACCGACCCGCGGGCCGGACGGAAGTCCAGTTTCCGCCCGGATGTCCAGGGTCTCCGCGCCATCGCCGTTGGGCTGGTGGTGCTCTTCCACGCCGGGGTGGAGCAGCTCTCCGGCGGGTTCATCGGCGTGGACGTCTTCTTCGTGATCTCCGGTTTCCTGATCACCACCCATCTGCTCGAGTCCCTTGCGGCCCAGGGCGGGATCTCGTTCGGCAGGTTCTACGCCAAGCGAGCGCGCCGGATCCTGCCGGCATCTTTTCTGGTGGCTCTGCTGACTGTGTTGGCGGCCTGGGCCTGGATGCCTCCGTTGCTGATGTCGGAGGTGTTCAAAGGGGCGGTCGCCACCGCGCTGTACGTGCCCAACATCCACTTCGCCGTCGAAGGCACGAACTACCTCGCCGAGACCAGCCCATCGGTCTTCCAGCACTACTGGTCGCTCGGCATCGAGGAGCAGTTCTATCTCTTCTGGCCGGCGATCCTCGCGCTCGGGTTCTGGGTGTGTCGCCGCAGCGAGCGTCGACTCTTCGTGGTGGCTGCGGTGCTGACGCTCGTGTCCTTCCTCGGCTGCGTTCTGTGGATGGACGTCTCCCAGCCGTGGGCTTTCTTCTCCCTTCCCACCAGGGCCTGGGAGCTGGGGGCGGGCGCGCTGACTGCCTTCCTGCTGAGGACCGGACTGGGGTGGCTGCGACGTGCCTCGACCGGCCTGCTGGCCTGGGCGGGGCTAGCTGCGCTGCTGGTCGCCGCTGTGCTCTACGACAACTCGACCCCCTTCCCGGGGTACGCTGCGGCCCTGCCGGTGATCGCTACGGTGCTGCTCATCGTCGGCGGGGCTGCGCCGGGCTCGCGGCACGCCAACCGGCTGCTCTCGCTGTCCGGCTTCCAGCTGGTCGGAGCGATCTCCTATTCGCTGTATCTGGTGCACTGGCCGCTTCAGGTGATTCCGCAGGTCGCTATCGGCCAGGACACCCCACTGCCGCTATGGACGCGGTTGCTGCTGGGCGCGTTGGCGTTCCCTCTCGCATGGTTGCTGTACCGCTTCGTGGAGCGTCCCGTCATCGCATGGCCCGTGCTGAGGGAGCGGACCCAGCTTTTGACCGGAGCGATCGCCATCGCCGCCTCGGCGACCTTGATCGCCACCGCCGCGGGGGTGCAGTGGGGCACGGCCCAGCAGGAGGCGTCGACCGAGCAGACCGTCGCCGAAACAGGGGACCTGTCGATGGATCCCTCTGGGACGGCGTTCGTCCCCGCGAACCTCGAACCGTCCCTCGAGGAGGCCAGTGAGGACAACCCGGAGATCTACGAGAACGGCTGTCATCGTTCGCAAGCCAGCA
Source organism: uncultured Corynebacterium sp. (assembly GCA_964535185.1). Lineage (GTDB taxonomy): Bacteria > Actinomycetota > Actinomycetes > Actinomycetales > Dermabacteraceae > Brachybacterium. Next base: position 4,564 of record CAZHSL010000170.1, on the reverse strand, counting down.
TCGACGGCAGCGGCTGCCGGATCGGAGAGAACCCAGAGGCACCACTGGTGTTCCTTTTCGGCGATTCCCATGCGGCGTCGTGGTACCCGGCGCTCGCGGAGCTCGCAGCCGAGGGCACGATCCGTCTGGACACGAACACCAAGAGCTCCTGCTCCTCCGTCGACGTGTCATTCGTGCTCGAGGGCGTCGACTACGTCGAATGCGACCAGTGGCGCGCTGGGGTTCTGAAGAGGATCAACCAGGAGCAGCCCGATCTCGTGCTGCTGGCCAACTACGGCGCTGCTGAGCAACAGCTCAAGGGAGGCAACGAGAATTACGTCGCCCAGTGGCAGGAGGGTTTGGAATCTACGATCGATGCGATCGATGGGCCCGAAGTCGCCGTCATCGCCGATGTCCCCGAACAGGGTGAGACCGCCTCGGTGTGCCTCTCCGCGCACCTCGACGATGCCGGGGAGTGTGCGGTGCCGCGCTCCACCGCGTTCGACCCGGAGCTGACCCGAGCGGAGCAGGACGCGGCCGCGGCGACCGGGGCCCGCTATGTGGACATGACTGAGTACCTGTGCAACGAGGAGACATGCCCGACGATCATTGACAACATCCTCGTCTATCGTGATGGGCATCATCTCACCGCGGAGTTCAGCACCCGCATGGCCCGCCCGCTGGGGGAGGAGATCAGGAAGATGCTGGACTGACATTCGGTCCCCTGCCATCGATCCCCTACCGAGCTAGCGATAGGACGTCCCTTTGAACAAGAACAGCACCGAGCGGCCTTTGGTCTCGCTTGTGATCCCCGTCTACAACGCGATGCCGTATCTCCTCGAAACGCTAGATGCCATCCCGGCACAGGGCCTGAGCCCTTCTCAGCTCGAGGTAATCCTGGTCAATGACGGATCCGACGACGGCTCGGCCGAGGTGCTGGCGGAGTATGCGGAGCGCAATCCGAACTACCGTGTGCTGAACCAGCCCAACTCCGGGGGACCGGCGGATCCGTGCAACAAGGGCATCGCTGCGGTGCGCGGCACATACTTCTTCGTGCTCGGCGCCGACGACGTGCTCACCGACGGTGCCCTCGGTGATCTCGTCGCTTACGCCGAGAATGAGGGTTCCGACATCGTGCTCGCGAAGATGGCGGGGTTGAACGGGCGTCACGCACCGGCCTCGATGTTCAGAGCCTCCAAGGCCGACGCCGACCTGGTGGAGGACAGGCTGTACAACTCGCTCACCGCGATCAAGCTCTTCCGCACCGAGCTCGTGGCCCGCAGCGGTGCGTTCAATCCCACCCATCTGCGGGTGGGCTCGGACCAGCCGTTCACCCTTGCGTGTTATCTGGTCGCCGACAAGATCAGCGTGCGTGCCGATCGGCCCTACATCCTCATCCGCAAGCGGGAAGACGGGAAGAACGTCACAGCGTCCCGTCGCAGTTCGTGGGACTATGCCCAGCTGGTCACCGCGACCGTCGCCGTGATCATCGAGGGGACGGATCCCGGCGCACTCCGGGATGGGCTCCTGCGGAGACCTGTTCGTGGAGCACTCGACAAGGCGGTGCAGCCGCGACTCCTCGACCTCGACGAGGCGACTCAGACCGCGGTGCTGGAGGAGATCCAGCAATCGATCGGTCCGCACTTCACCACGGCTGTCGCCCGGCATCTCGGGACGCTGTCCCGCCTGAAGGTCCGCCTCGCCCTTGCCGGCGATCTGGACACTCTGCAAGCTCTGCTCACCTGGCAGAAGAATGGAGGAGAAGAGCGGCTCCGCCATGGCGAGAACGGCTTCTCGCTGGATCTGCCGGACGATCTCGCGCGAAGGATCCCGTTGGAGCTGCTCGACGACGTTCAAGCGGTCGGTGCGGTGATGCTCGAGAATCTCGAGGTGGCCGGTTCACGGCTCCGACTCACCGCCAGCGCTCAGGTCGCCCGCTTTGTGGCCGCCCCGGACACGGTCGCACTGCGGGTGCGCCACCGCGGGAGAGAGGACTGGTTCGACGTCGTCCCGGGCGAGACCGCCGAGGTGGGAAGAGCAGGCGCTCCCGCCACGGCCTTCCGGATCGAGCTCGACTGCGCCGAGCTGGGGCAGGGTGTGTGGGATCTGCTGGTCGTCCACCGGTACGGCACCGAGGAGCTGGTGAACCGGCTGGGCAAGCGCCGGGCGGAGCACGTCACGACAGAGCGGCGGAGGCTGTTCGACGCGGACGGCACGCAGGAGCTGGGTGTCGCGTACTTCACGAAGGGGCATGGCAACCTCTCCGTGGACGTCGGGCACACGCTGATCCCGCGTCCGGGGCCAGCGGCGCGGATCCTCACCGCCGTACGGACTGAGAAGGGCACCCGCTGGGTTGTGCTGGCCGCGCCGCAGACGGAGCCCTTCACCGCGACTGCACACGCTCACCCTGCCGCGACGGACGCCGGTGAGAAGCTCACCGTGGTCCCCGCGGGGGACGGTGTGGTCGCCGCAGTATTGCCGCGGCACGTAGGGGCCGAAGCACGCTGGTTGCGGATCGAGGACCCGTTCGGCGCAAGGGTGCTGACGATCCCGGAGGCGGTCGCGGTTCCTTGGCACGGAGCCGCGGATTTCGCCTCGGCGGTGGTATCGGACGTGCGCGGCCGGGCGAAGGCCGCGGCGAAGAAGCTTCGTGACAAGAGAGAACGTGGTCGTTGAGATCCCGGTGCGGCCGTCGTCTCATGCGTTCGCCCCGAGCGTGGCAAGATCAGTCTCCGATATGGAGCTGGCCCCGTGAGGGAAGGGCTCACCGCCCTGAGAGAGAGGTGCTGAGGTGAATGCGATAAGTGCCCGAAAGCTGGTGGACCTGCTTTCGCTATGGCCGCTCGTGGTGAATTCTCTCGCAGCGCTCTCGGCTGTGGTGGTGGTGAGCGTTGGAGGACATCGGCTCGCAGTGGCTGTCCCGCTGGGGACGGTACTGCTCATCATGTGGCGTCAGCGTCGCACCCTGATCCGGATACCGAAGGGCGTAGGCGGCGCGGGAAGGTATCAGACCGCACGCCTCGTCCTCGTCGCGACGGCGGCGGCCCAGCTGCACGTCCTCGGGGAGCTCAGCGCCCTCGAGGTCCTCGCCCTGGTGCTCGCGATCCTGGCGCTCGCGGCCGAGACGCTGTTGCGATCGCTCAACAGGATCGCGGTTCCATACGCTGCGAACATCCCCGGGCACGTCTCGCGCGACCGGCCATCGATCCCCTGCGGCTGGCTCTTCCCACTGAACCTCCTGTGCCTGTTCGTCCTCGTGCTGGCGGTGCTGGCACCCTCGGTGCTGACCCCGCTGGTGATTCTTCTCGCCGGCGCGGCGCTCGTGCTCTCCGTCGTCCTCCTCCTCGACGTCGTCCGCCGGATCCAGAACCGGCGTCGGTTCCAGGCGGACCTCCCGCAGATACTCGAGCGGATGGAGCCGGTCTTCTACATCTACTGGCACGCACCGCCGAGATCCGCCTTCCAGGTGACCATGTGGTTGCCTTATTTGGAGCTCCTCGGGGTACCCTTCGCCATCGTGGTGCGTACCGTCGGGAACCTCCGCCAGCTGCAGGAGGCGACGACACATCCGGTGATCCTGCGCCGCTCCCTGACCGATCTCGACGACTTGATCGTGCCGTCCCTGCGCGGCGTGTTCTACGTCAACAACGCCATGCGGAACAACCACATGGTGCGCTACTCGCAGCTGATGCACATCCAGCTCCTGCACGGGGAATCGGACAAGGCCTCGAGCGCCACTCCGATCATCCGGATGTATGACCGGAACTTCGTGGCTGGTCAGGCCGCCATCGATCGCTTCGAAACCTTCGGTGTCGCGATGCCGCCAGAGATCTTCCGGATCGTGGGTCGCCCGCAGGTGGAGGGAGTCGAAGCTGAGCGCGCCCCCGCCGCAGAGATCACGGACCCCTCGGTGCTGTACGCCCCTACTTGGCTCGGCTACCAGGCCGAGACGAACTACTCGTCCCTTCTTGCTGGTCCGGCGATCGTGCGAGGTCTGTTGGAGCGAGGGTGTCGGGTCGTTTTTCGTCCGCACCCCTACAGTTCACGGTCCCCAGAGCTGCGAACCGCCTGCGCGGAGATCCGAGGAATGCTCGAAGCCGATGCCGTGGCCACCGGCCGGGAGCACCTGTACGGCCCTCTGGCCGAGAAGGAGATGAGCGTGGTGGACTGTTTCAACGCGGCCGACGCGATGATCTCCGACGTCTCCGCCGTGGTGGGCGACTTCCTCCATTCAGGCAAGCCGCTGGCCATGGTGTCCCCACGCACCGGTGCCGCAGAGTTCGTCCAACAGTTCCCGATGGCGCGCGCCGCGTACGTGCTCGAGACCGACGGCGCCTCCCCGCGGGCACTCGAGGAGCTGCTCGAGGAGCTGCTGAGCACCGACACTCGACGCGAGGAGCGTCATCGGTGGGCGACCTACTACCTCGGCGACATCCCGCGCGGAACGTACGCACAGCGCTTCGTGGTAGTGGCGCGGGAGGAGCTCGGTCTGGGGAAGGCCACCTCCGTCGCCCCTTGAACCACCCAGGGTGAATCGGCCCGGGTTTGATGCCGCTGCTGTTTGAGTCCGAGAGGATGGACAGCA
>CAZHSL010000169.1:0-6125 GCA_964535185.1 uncultured Corynebacterium sp. | reverse complement strand
CGTGGCGATCACCGCCCCTGCGGTGCCGCGCAACGGGACCGCCCCGCTTCGGGACCTCGAGCTGATGAACCTCTACGTGCGTGCTGCGCATAGTGTGCTGACGGGGACGCAGCGCCCTGTCAGTCGCGCTCGGCGCGGACGCTCACCTCGGCGGCGCCGGGGAAGATCTGCTGCGAGACCAGGGCGCGGCCCCCGTCGAGCTCCAGATCGACGCAGGAGCGGTCGATCACCAGATCGAACGTGATCTCCTCGGTGCCGTCCACGGGCGTGTACGGCGCGGAGATCCCATGGTCCGGCGCGAACTCCATGTCGTGCGCGGCGCTGCGATCCAGGACCACCCGGCCCTCGGCGTCGACCGCGAGCACCAGCTCGGGGGCGGTGGGCTCCTCGCCGAAGCGCAGCACCACGCGCTGCGGGGCGCGCAGGCCGAGCGTGCCCCGCACGCGGAAGGGTTCCTCGGCATCCAGCCTCACCGGCTCCGTCTCGGGCCCCACCGCACCGAGATCCACGGTCCGCACCGCGTCCGGGACGACCAGGTGCTGGATCAGCCGGTGGCCGACGCCGGCGGGCTCAAGGTGAAGTGTGCGGGGCAGGGTCATGGCGGAGCGCCACGGATCGGTTGGGGTCTGGCCAGCGTAGTCCCAGTTGTTCATCCAGCCCATCAGCACTGGGTCGCCCTCCACTCCCGAGAAGGAGACCGCGGCGTAGCAGTCCTGTCCCAGGTCCAGCGGCTGCGGCTGCGACTGCGGGGTGAAGGTGCGGCCGTCGAAATCGCCGATCAGGGTGTAGGTGCCGGACCCGCCGGCGGGTCCGCCGGGATTCGTGCTGAGCACGAGCACCCAGGCCTCGTCCCCTCCCGTGCCCAGAGGCACCCGCAACAGGTCCGGGCACTCCCAGATGCCGCCGTCGATCCGGGGATGCGTGAAGACCGAGGCATGCTCCCAGGAGAGCAGATCCTCCGAGGTGTGGAGGTGGACCTGGAAGTCCACGGCCTCGACCGTGACCATCACCCAGCGGCGGCTCTCGGCATGCCAGAACACCTTCGGATCGCGGAAGTTCGCCGAGTCGCGATCCAGCACCGGGTTGCCGGCGTAGCGGGTCCACTCGGTGCCGCCGTCGGTCGAGTAGGCGATCGACTGTGCCTGGATGCCCGCCCGGGTGGGATGGGCCGCGGTGTATGCACTGGTGTAGAGGGCCACCAGCGGTCCCGGCGCGCCCGGCGCCGCCAGTCCCGAGGTGTTGTGCGCATCGTGGACCACGCTCCCGGAGAAGATCATCTCCTGCTCGGAGAAGCGCAGCGCGACGGGCAGGCGGGTCCAGGTCGCGAGGTCGTCGGAGACCGCGTGCCCCCAGGACAGGTTGGCGTGGTCGCTGCCCAGGGGGTTGTTCTGGAAGAAGAGGTGCCAGCGGCCGTCGTGGAAGATCATGCCGTTGGGATCGTTCATCCAGGTCGATTCCGGGGTGAAGTGGAATCGGGGACGGTGCACATCGGCGCCCGGCAGCTCGGTGCGGGGCAGGGACTGCTCAGTGGTCGTCATTCTCTTCGTCTCTTCAGGGCCGGTCGGTCGCCGGCGACAGCGGTGGGGGGATGGGAAGGGCGGACGTGATCAGCACGTTGCCTCGGATCAGGAGTTCTCGGTGAACCGGTCGTAGGCGGTCTGGTAGACCTCGACTATCTCGGACAGGCCCATCGTGTCGAGCTGGCTGACGTAGTCGTCCCACTCCGCCTCGATGCCGCCCTTGACGATCCAGGTCGCGATCTTCTCGTCGACGAGGGTGCGCACGTCGGTCTCCAGTGTGCTGATGCGGTCGAGCTCCTCGACCGAGAGCATCACCGGCGGGTACTTCTCGTTCGCCCGGTGGGGCTCGAAGTGCTCGGCGATCTGCTCCTGACGGACCGCGGCGCGCGGCTCGGCCAGGACCACCTGCTCGAAGTCCTCGGCGGTGACCATGAGCGGACCGCCGGGGGCGACCTTGACGCGCCGCTCCTGCTCGGTCTGGCCTCCCTCGACGGGGATCTGCTCGAGCATGCCGTCCTCGTTCATCTTCTGGGAGACCCCGATCGGGCCCCAGTTCGTCTGGGCGCTCATGACCGGGTCGAAGAGCATGTCGGCCCAGCGCATAGTCGCCGCGGCGTACTCGTTCATCCGCGTGATCGCGAAGGCGCCGCGGTTGATCTCCTGGTCGTTCGCGACGCATGCCCGGACCACTCCGTCGGGCCCGGGGAACAGGGGGACGAGCTCGTACTCGTCGGCCCGTTCCGGACCGACGACCTCGGGCGCCTCCCAGAAGTAGAACGAGCCCAGGACCTTCGGCTCCAGCTTGCCCTTGGCTACCATCTTCACGTAGTCCTGCGAGAACGACTCCTGGTCGATGAGGCCCTCGGTGAACCACGTGCGCAGGACGGAGATCGCGTCACGGTAGCCGTCCGTGTTCGCGGTGAAGTGGACCTTCCCGTCCTGCACGATCCGGTGATCGGGATTGACGGCCTGTCCGCCGATCGCGGCGATGAGGTCGCAGATCGCGCCGCTTCCCATGAAGGAGAGCGGGAGCGCGGAGCCGGGCCGGCTCTCCTTGAGGGCGAGCAGCGCCTCGTGGTACTCGTCCACCGTGGAGGGCATGTCCAGACCGAGCTCGTCCAGCCCGGCGATGTCGATGAAGAGCATGGAGGGGAAGGCCACCAGGCCCATCTCCTCGACCTTCGGGAGCGTGTAGATGTTGCCGTCGGAGGCGGTCATGGCGGCCTTGATGTCCGGCCGCTCCTCGAGCCGGGCGCGGAGAATCGGGGCGTGCTCCTCGATGAGGTCGTTCAGGGCGAGCAGGGTGCCGTTGGCCCCGTACTTGGCCACCTCGGCGTCCGACAGGCCCGAGTTGAACAGGGCATCGGGCAGCTCGCCGCTGGCCAGCAGGAGGTTCTTCTTTTCCCCCCAGACCTCGTCCGGCTCGTTGTCCCAGGAGATCGTGATCCCGGAGTCCTCCTTCCAGGTCTTGACCAGCTCCATCGACTCGTAGTCAGGGGCGAGCGCGGACTTCGCGCCGCCGAATCGGAGGGTGAGCTCCTGTTCGACGATCGGCAGGCCGGAGTCGGTGAGGCCGACCTCGGCGGAGAGGTCCTCCGTCTCCTTCGCGGAAGGGCGCCCGCAGGCGGCGAGGCCGGCGGTCAGGGACAGCGCGGTGGCGCCGAGGGTGAAGCTGCGGCGGGAGAGCGGGGTGTGGGACAGCATGAGAGGACTCCTTCGTCGGTGCTGGATATCGGTGATACGTATGACGGGTCGCTGGGAGGACGGACGGTCGGGAAGGCGCTCAGCTCTTGAGTGCTCCCAGGGTGGCGCCCTTGATGAAGTAGCGCTGGAGGAAGGGGAAGGCGATGAGCAGAGGGATCGTGGAGACCACGATCATCGAGTACTTCAGCAGCTCGCCCATCTTCTGTGCGGCGGCGGTGGAGTCCATCGACGCCATGTCCATGCCGGAGGCGGAGGCCTGCGACTGGATGAGCACATTGCGCAGGATGAGCTGGAGAGGGTACTTCGACTCGTCGCTGAGGTAGATCATCGCGTCGAAGAAGGCGTTCCAGTTCGCGACGATGTGGATCATCGCCATGAGCACGATGAGCGGCTTCGACAGCGGCAGTGCGATCCCGAAGAAGAAGCGGAAGTCGGAAGCGCCGTCGAGCTGGGCGGCCTCCCGCAGCTCGGGGGAGAGGTTCTGCTCGAAGAAGGTGCGGGCGATGATGAGATTCCACACGCCCACAGCACCGGGCAGCACCACCGCCCACATCGTGTCGAGCATCCCGAGCTCCTTGACCACGAGGTATCGGGCGATCATGCCGCCGTCGAAGAACATTGTGATGACGAACAGGATCATGAAGAAGTTCCGCCCGGGCATGTCCTTGCGGGCCAGGGCGTAGGCGCCGAACAGGATCATGGAGACGCTGAGGGCGGTGCCGACCACCGTGTACAGCACCGAGTTCATGAACCCGCGCACGATGGTCGAGGTGCCGAAGATCGTCAGGTAGCCGTCGAAGGTGACGCCCCGCGGGATGAGGATCACCTTCCCCTGCTGCACCAGGCTCGGATCGGAGATCGAGGCGATGACGATGAAGTACAGCGGGTAGATGATCAGGAGCATCGCGATCGCGATGATCCCGTAGGTGACGATCACGAAGAGCGGATCGGCGATGCGGTTGGCGAAGGTCTGCGGCCGCGGCGTGAAGGTGCTGCTCTGCAGGGGATAGGTGCTGGTCGGTGTCGTCATCGATATCACCACAGGCTCGACTGGTTGGCCTTCTTGGCGACCCAGTTGAAGGTCAGCAGAAGGAGGAGGTTCAGGACGGAGTTGAACAGCCCGATGGCGGCCGAGTAGCTGAACTGGGCGCCCTGCAGGCCGACTTTGTACACGTAGGTGTTGATGACCTCGGAGGTGGGCAGGTTCAGGTCGGTCTGCATCAGGTAGACCTTCTCGAAGCCGAGGTTGAAGATGTTGCCCACGGCGAGGATGAACAGGATCGTGATCACCGGCAGGATCCCGGGGACGTCGATGTGACGGATCCGCTGGAAGCGGTTCGCGCCGTCCATGCGCGCCGCTTCGTGCAGGGAGGGATCGATCGCGGTGAGGGCGGCGAGATAGATGATCATCGAGAAGCCGGCGTTCTGCCACACGTCGGAGCCGATGTAGAGCGGACGGAACCACTCCGGGGCGCCCATGAAGAAGATGGGCTCGCCGCCGACGGCGGTGATCATGTGGTTGACCAGGCCGGAGCTCGGGGAGAACAGCAGGTGGATCATGCCGACGATGACCACCACCGAGATGAACGACGGCGAGTAGAGGATCGTCTGGGTGAGCCGTTTGAACCGCTCGCTGGGCAACTGGTTGACGATCAGCGCCAGGATGATCGGCACCGGGAAGGCGACCAGCAGGCCGACGGTGTTGATCGTCAGAGTGTTGGCGACGATGCGCTCGAACTGGAAGCTCGTGATGAAGTCCGAGAAGTGCTCCAACCCCACCCACGGACTCCAGAAGAAGCCGTCGACCGGGTTGTAGTCGCGGAACGCGATCTGCGCGCCGTACATCGGCCAGTACTTGAACACCAGCAGGTAGACGACAGCCGGTGCGAGTAGTACGTATAACTGCCAGCTGTGGACGACACGTCGCAGACGGCCTTTACGCGGGCCGGGGGCGCGGCGCGGCTCTGGCGGCAGCTGAGGCGGAACCGATGCCTGGGCGGCCGAGGTCCCGACGGCGGTGTCGGAGGTCATGCGTCAGCGTCCTTTCGGGGGAGCGACGGATCCGCGATGGATCACGGGACAGGGGATGGCGTGGGTCCGGGCCGGAGCGGCCGGATCCAGGACGAGCGCGGCGGCGCGCTCACCCATCGTGAGGAAGGGGAGCGCCACGGTGGTCAGTCCGGGGTGGAAATAGTCGCGCAGGATGTCCTGATCGTCGTAGCCCACGATCGAGACGTCCTCCGGGATGCTCAGGCCCAGGTCGACGATCGCCTGGTAGGCACCGAGCGCCGTGCGGTCGTTGCCGCAGAATATCGCCGTGGCAGGATCGTCCAGGCCCAGCAGCGCCCGCGCGCCGTCCTGGCCGCTGGAGTGGTTGCCCTCGCCGGCGATGAGGAGGTCCGGATCCGGGGCGATGCCGGCTTCGGTCAGCGCGCGTTCGTAGCCGCGGCGGCGGTCACGCGCGGCAGGGATCCCCTCCCCGGGGTAGATGTTGATCATGCCGATGCGCGCGTGGCCGGCATCGATCAGCACCCGCGTCGCGTCGTACCCGCCCTTCTCGTCGTCGGGGATCACGCTCGGGGTGCGCCCGGAGAGATCCCGGGCGTTGAGGGCGACGGTGCGGGTCTCGAGCGCTGCGGCGGGCACTTCGAGCTCGCGATGGAACATCGCCGTGTAGAGGATCCCGCGCACCTGATGCGAGAGCATCGTGTCGATCGCCGCCGCCTCGAGTGCGGAGTCCCCGCCGGTGTCGACGGTCATCAGTGTGTTGCCCTGCTCCCAGACGCGGTCCTGGGCTCCTTTGATCATCTGCCCCGAGAACGGCGAGGTGGCCACGTCGTCGCCGACCAGGCCGATGATCTCGGAGATCCCCGTCTTCAGCGTCTTGGCCTGGAGGTTGGT
>CAZHSL010000168.1:0-6141 GCA_964535185.1 uncultured Corynebacterium sp. | reverse complement strand
GCGCCGCGGCGGTGACGGCCTCGACCGCGGTGCAGGCCTCCTCGAGGCTCGCTCCGCGGGCCACCGCCGCGCCCACCAGGAACGCCGAGATCGGTGCCATGGACCGCTGGAGGCCCTCGGCGACGACCCCGGTCATCACGTGGACCCGGTCGACGTCCAGGTCGACGCACTCGACGTCGAGGTGCGCCGAGACCCTGTCGAGCCACGGCTGCAGGGTGGTCGCCCAGTCCTCCTGGTGGGTGACCGGCGGCTTCGTCGCCATCAGAACTTCACCTGCTCCCATCCGCGGCGCTGGGCCTCCTTGCGGGGGTCCTTGCTCCGGTAGACGATGTACGGCCGGGTCAGGTATCCCACGGGTGCGGCGAAGACGTGCACGAGGCGCGTGAAGGGCCAGATCCCGAACAGGGCGATCGCGCTGAGCACGTGCAGCTGGAAGAAGATCGGGGCCTGGCTCATCAGCTCGACGGAGGGCTGCAGGGTCCAGAACTGGCGGAACCAGATCGAGACCCCCTCGCGGTAGTCGTAGGTGCCGAACGTCGTGTGGACCACGGTCGCGAGCACCCCGAAGACGATCGTGAGCGCGAGCATGAGGTACATGAGCTTGTCCCCGGCGGTGGTCGCCCCGAACACGCGATGGTTGGTGCGCCGGCGGTAGAGGAGGATCAGCAGCCCTCCCACGCACGCCACCGCGGCGGCGAGCCCGATCGTCACGGCCATCAGGTGGTAGACGTGGTCGCTGATCCCGAAGAACCGGGTCCAGGACTTCGGGATGCCGAGCCCCACGACGTGCCCCACGAAGATCCCGATGATGCCGTAGTGGAACATCGGCGAGCCGATCGATAGCAGCTTGGACTCGTAGATCTGGCTGGAGCGGGTGGTCCAGCCGAAGCGGTCGTGGCGGAAGCGCCAGACGTGCCCGAGCACGAACACGGCGAGCACCATGTAGGGGAACACGACCCACAGCAGCAGCTGGAGCGTCGTCGCGTCGGTCATGAGGGTCGTCCTCTCAACAGGTCCACGGGGACAGGTCCGGGGGCGGCGGCGTCCGAGCCGCAGCCGTTCGAGGCGAAGGTCTGCCCCGCGAGGTCGCCGGCGTCGCCGTCGAGCCCGTAGCCCTCCAGGCCCACGGTCTCCTCCTCGGGCCCCTCCTCGGCGAGCTTGAGCACCGCGGCGCGGTCGTCGGCGTCCAGGGGCGGCAGGGTGGCGCACAGCGCGACCAGGGCGCCGTGCCACGGGGAGGCGATGTCCGCCAGGTGCAGGCGGAGCAGCTCGACGCCGGGACGGTTCGAGCGCAGGATCTTCGCGCCGCGCTCGGGATCGTGCGCGGCGCCGAACTCGAGCACCACCGGCAGGTGGTCCGGCAGCTCCTCGTTCCCGATCTCGAGGCCCGCGGTGCGGAAGTCCTGCTTGATGCGCAGCAGCGCCATGCCGCGGCGGCGGGTGTCGCCGTGGCTGAAGTAGGTCAGGTGCAGGCATCCCCGGCGGCGGGTGTCGAAGGTGTCGACGTACTCCTCCTGGACGGAGACCGCGTCCCGCTCGTCCAGCAGGTCGATGGTGCGCAGCAGCGCGCCGCGGGCCGGGTCCGGCAGGTCCGCTGCGAGTCGGCGCACGACGGGGTAGCGCGCGAGCGTGTCCTCGTCCGGATAGGTCAGCAGCCAGGAGACCGCGATCCAGGTGATGCGCAGCTGCTCGGTGCTCATCCCGGAGGCGTGCAGCAGGTCCTTCGGCGTGCGGCCGCGGGACGGCAGCGTCGCGGTGGCGCCGGTGCCTGTGTCACCGCGCCGGCTCAGCAGTCGTGCGAGGGCGCCCATCAGGCGCTCCCGGTGGCGGGGGTCGGGAAGAGCCCGTCGGGCCTGCCCCTGCCGTCCCAGTTGAGCAGGTTGATCCGCACTCCCTCCGGGCGTTCGACCGCGCCCTCCTGGCGCTTGGTGGCGAAGCCGGGGCCGGACATGCCCATCGACTCCTCGGGCAGCGACATGCTCATGCCCGGGCCCCCGGGGGCGTTCAGCGGGCAGTCGGTGCCGGTGGACTCGAGGTCGTGGGCGGATTCGTGGTGGCCCACGGGGATCACGTAGCGGTCCTCGTACTTCGCGATCGCCAGCAGCCGGTACATCTCCTGCATCGTCTCGCCGTCCATGCCCACGGCGTTGGCGATCCCCTCGCGGGGCGCGTTGCCGAGGTTGATGTCCCGCATGTACGAGCGCATCGCCGCCATCCGGTACAGCACGCGCTCGACCGTGGGGACGTCCCCGGCGGTGAAGAGGTTCGCGAGGTACTCCACCGGGATCCGCAGCGCATCGATCGCGGAGAACAGGCTCTCGGCGTCCTCGGCGTCGTAGCCGGTGTCTCGGACCACGTCCACCACCGGTGACAGCGGCGGGATGTACCAGACCATCGGCATCGTGCGGTACTCGGGATGCAGCGGGAGGGCGACCTCGTAGTCCTTGATGAGCTTGTAGGTCGGGGAGTTCTGCGCCGCGAGGATCCAGTCGTGCGGGATCCCCGCCTCCTCCGCGCCGCGGATCACCTCCGGATCGTGGGGATCCAGGATCACGTCCATCTGGGAGCGGTAGAGGTCCTTCTCATCGGTGACGGACGCCGCCTCGGTGACCTTGTCGGCGTCGTAGAGCACCAGACCGATGTACCGCAGACGGCCCACGCAGGTCTCCGCGCACACCGTCGGCTCCCCCTGCTCGAGGCGCGGGTAGCAGAAGGTGCACTTCTCCGCCTTGCCGGTCTGATGGTTGAAGTAGATCTTCTTGTACGGGCAGCCGGTGATGCACATGCGCCAGCCGCGGCAGCCGTCCTGGTCGACCAGGACCACGCCGTCCTCCTCGCGCTTGTAGATCGCGCCGGAGGGGCACGAGGCCACGCAGGTGGGGTTCAGGCAGTGCTCGCAGATGCGCGGGAGGTAGAACATGAAGGTCTGGTCGAACTCGAACTGGACCTTGTCCTCGATGCCCTTGAGCATCGGGTCCCTGTCCTTGTGCAGGTAGGTGCCGCCGAGGTCGTCGTCCCAGTTGCCGGACCACTGGATGTCCACGCGCTCCCCCGTGATCAGGGACTTCGGCGGGGCGGTGGGGATCGTCTCCTGCTGCGCGGGAGCGTGCAGCAGGTTGTCGTACTCGTAGGTCCAGGGCTCGTAGTAGTCCTCGATGCCGGGCAGCTTCGGGTTCGAGAACAGCTGCAGGAGCTTGGTGATCCGCCCGCCGGCCTTGAGCTTCAGCCTCCCGTTCCTCCCGAGCTCCCAGCCGCCCTTCCACTTCTCCTGGTCCTCGTAGCCGCGGGGGTACCCCTGGCCGGGACGGGTCTCGACGTTGTTGAACCACATGTACTCGGTGCCGGACCGGTTGGTCCACGCCTGCTTGCAGGTCACCGAGCAGGTGTGGCAGCCGATGCACTTGTCGAGGTTCATCACCATCGACATCTGGGCCATGACTCGCATGTCGGAACTCCTTCTCGCTCGGTGGCTCAGTACTCGATCGGGGCGGTGCGCTTGCGGATCATCGTGACCTCGTCGCGCTGGTTCCCGGTCGGGCCGTAGTAGTTGAAGGCGAAGGACAGCTGCGCGTACCCGCCGATGAGGTGCGAGGGCTTGATCATGATCCGTGTGAGGGAGTTCGTGATCCCGCCGCGCTTCCCGTCCCGCTCGGTCAGCGGCACGTTGACCGTGCGCTCCTGGCCGTGGTGCATGAACGCGGTGCCCGGGGGCATTCGATGGGAGACCACCGCGCGGGCGGAGACGACGCCGTTGCGGTTGATGACCTCCACCCAGTCGTTGTCGGTGATGCCGACGGCCTCGGCGTCCTCCACGCTCATCCAGATGTTCTGCCCGCCGCGGGACAGGTTCATCATGAAGAAGTTCTCCTGGTACATGGAGTGGATCGCCCACTTGTTGTGCGGCGTCAGGTAGCGCACGGAGATGGACGTGCCATCCGTCTCGCCGAGCGCCTTCTCGCCGAACAGGGCGGTCATGTCCAGCGGCGGGCGGAACACCGGCAGCGCCTCCCCCATCTCGAGCATCCAGTCGTGATCGAGGTAGTAGTGCTGGCGACCCGTCAGGGTGTGCCACGGCTTCTTGCGCTCGACGTTGATCGTGAACGGGCTGTAGCGGCGCCCGCCGCTCTCGGAGCCGGACCATTCGGGGCTCGTGATCACCGGCACCGGCGCGGCCTTGGTGTCCGCGAAGTGGATCTGCTTGCCCTCGTGCTCGGCCGACAGGTCGTGCATCCGCGTGCCGGTGCGCTTCTCCAGGGTCTTGAAGCCCTCGGTCGCCATGCGGCCGTTGGTGGTGCCCGACAGCCCCAGGATGAACTCGCAGGCGTGCAGGTCGGTGACGAGCTTGGGACGCCCGGCGGCCGGCCCGCTGCGGTGGACGCCGTTGAGCCGCCCGAGCTCCTCGACGAACTCCCCGACGTCGTAGGTCAGGCCCTTGGTGGTCATGCCCTTCTCCTCCAGGAGCGGGCCGATCGAGGCGAACTTGGCGTGGATCGCCGTGTAGTCGCGCTCGACCTCCACCAGGGCGGGCATGGTCAGTCCCGGGACCGCCTCGCACTCGCCCTTCTTCCAGTCCCGCACGCGGCCGTGCGGGGTGGCCATCGCTCCGGGCGAGTCGTGCTGCAGCGGGAAGGCGACCACGTCAGTGCGCGTGCCCAGATGGTTCTCGGCCAGGGCGCTGAAGCGCTCGGCGATCGCCGACCAGGTCTCCCAGTCGGTGCGGGACTCCCAGGGGTTCGATATCGCCGGGTTGAAGGAGTGCACGAAGGGATGCATGTCGGTGGTCGAGAGGTCGTGCTTCTCGTACCAGGTCGAGGCCGGCAGCACCACGTCCGAGTGCAGGGTGTGGCTGGTCATGCGGAAGTCGAGGGTGAGCATCAGATCGACCTTGCCGATCGGGGCCTCGTCCCTCCAGCGCACGTCCTTGGGCCGCAGGTGCTCGGGGGTCTCCTCCGCGGTGATCGAGCTGTCCACGCCCAGCAGGTGGCGGAAGAAGTACTGGTCGCCCTTCGCGGAGGAGCCCAGCGTGTTGGCCCGCCAGATCGACCAGATCTTGGGCTGATTCTGCGTCGCGTCCGGATCCTCCGCGGCGAAGCTGATGCCGCCGCTCTTGAGCTGGTCGACGAGGTAGGGGACGGTCTCCTCCCCCGCCGCGGCGGCGCGGTCGGCGACGTCCAGCGAGCTGATGTCGAACTGGGGATAGAACGGCTGCCAGCCCAGCCGCTGCGAGAGCGCGACCGCGTCCGCGGTGGTCATGTCCGCGAAGGAGCCGGCGCCGGTGGTCGCGGCGAGGGTGTCCGCCCCGAAGCGGTCGTAGCGCCACTGGTCGGAGTGCATGTACCAGTAGGTCGTCTGGGTCATCTGCCGCGGCGGGCGGGACCAGTCCAGTGCGTTGGCCAGATGCGCCCACCCGGTGATCGGACGGACCTTCTCCTGGCCGACGTAGTGGGCCCAGCCGCCGCCGTTGACCCCCTGGGTGCCGCACAGGTTCGTCAGCGTCAGGAAGGAGCGATAGATGGTGTCGGAGTGGAACCAGTGGTTGGTGCCGGCGCCCATGATGATCATCGAGCGGCCGCCGGAGTCGATGGCGTTCTGCGCGAACTCGCGGGCGATGCGTGCGGCGGCCTGGCCGGGCACGCCGGTGATGGTCTCCTGCCAGGCCGGGGTGTAGAGCGCCTCGGCGTCGTCGTAGCCCGCCGCCCACTGCCCCGGCAGCCCCTCGCGGCCCACGCCGTACTCGGCCAGCAGCAGGTCGAAGACGGTGGTGACGATGCGGCCGTCGACCGTGCGCACCGGCACGCCGCGGGGCACGTCGCCGCGGCCGCCCTGGCCGACGGTGTCGAACCGCGGCAGCAGCACCTCGGCGACGTCCTCGTGGTGGCCCAGCAGCGACAGCGCCGGGTCGAGGTCGCCGAGCTCGAGGTTCCACCGGCCCTCGCCGTCGGCGGAGAAGCGGTGGCCGAGGGTGCCGCCCGGGACCGCGATGTCGCCGCGGGCCCGGTCGAAGAGCATCGGCTTGAAGTCGGCGTGCTCGGTGGCGGCCTCGGCGGTGCGGTGCTCGCCCGCCTCGCTCGCGACCAGGAACTTGCCCGGCACCAGGGAGCCGTCCTCGCGCCGCTCGAGCTGCACCAGGAAGGGCAGGTC
>CAZHSL010000167.1:0-6142 GCA_964535185.1 uncultured Corynebacterium sp. | reverse complement strand
GCCTTCGCCGGCGCGGCATCGCCCGAGCCGATCACTGCGAGGACGGCGCCGACCTCGGCGTCCTCGTCCTCGCCCACCTTGATATCGAGCAGGGTGCCGGCGACGGGGGAGGGGATCTCGGTGTCGACCTTGTCGGTCGAGACCTCGAGCAGCGGCTCGTCGACCTCGACGGTGTCGCCGACCTCCTTGAGCCAGCGGGTGACGGTGCCCTCGGTGACGGACTCGCCGAGCGCCGGCATCGTCACGTCCTCGCCGGACGCCGCACCGCCGGACGAGCCGGACTCGGAGGCGGCCGGCTTCTCCGACTCGCCGGAGGGGGTCTCCTCGTCGGTCGAGGGGGCGACGGTCTCGTCCGAGGCGAGGTCCTCGCCCTCGGCGGGCGCCTCCTCCTCGGCCGGCTTCTCCGACTCGCCGGAGGCCTCGGCACCGGAGTCGTCGGAGCCGGAGCTCTCGGACCCGGAGCCGTCGCCGATGACGACGAGATCGGCGCCGACCTCGGCGTCCTCGTCCTCCTCGACCAGGATCTGCTCGATGGTCCCCGCGACGGGGGACGGGATCTCGGTGTCGACCTTGTCGGTCGAGACCTCGAGCAGCGGCTCGTCGACCTCGACGGTGTCGCCGACGCCCTTGAGCCAGCGGGTGACGGTGCCCTCGGTGACGGATTCACCGAGTGCCGGCATCTTCACGGTTTCAGACATGGGTTCTCTCCTCCTGGGAAGACTGGCTCAGGCGTGGGCGTGCAGCGGCTTGCCGGCGAGCGCCAGCGCGGCCTCGCCCAGGGCCTCGTGCTGCGAGGGGTGGCCGTGGATGAGGGAGGCGACGTCCTCGGGGTACGCCTCCCAGTTGACGATGAGCAGCGCCTCGCCCATCAGCTCCGATGTGCGCGAGCCGATCATGTGGACGCCGATGATGGGGCCGTCCTTCTCGCGCACCAGCTTGATGAAGCCGGTGGTGCCGAGGATCTGGGACTTGCCGTTGCCGCCGAGGTTGTACTCGTAGACCTCGACGGCGTCGTCGCCGAGCTGCTCCTTGGCCTGCTTCTCCGACAGGCCCACCGAGCCGAGCTCGGGCTCGCAGTAGGTGATGCGCTCGATGCCGGACTCGACGATCGGGGCGGGATTCAGGCCCGCGATGCGCTCGGCGACATAGATGCCCTGCGCGAAGCCGCGGTGGGCGAGCTGGAGGCCGGGGACGATGTCGCCGACGGCGTAGATCCCGGGGACGTTGGTCTCGAGCGTCTGCTTGTCCGCGAGCACGAAGCCGCGATCCATCTCGATGCCCTGGTCCTCGTAGCCCATTCCGGAGGTGGCGGGGCCGCGGCCGACGGCGACCAGCAGGTAGTCGCCCTCGAACACCTTGCCGTCGGCGAGGGTCACCTTCACGCCGGTGTCCGTCTGCTCGGCCTTCTCGGTGAAGACACCGAGGGAGAACGTGATGCCACGCTTCTTGTAGGCGCGCTCGAGCGCCTTGGACAGCGCCTCGTCCTCATTGGCGACCAGGTGCGGCAGCCCCTCGACGATCGTGACGGACTCGGCCCCGAGGGACTTCCACACCGAGGCGAACTCGACGCCGATGACGCCGCCGCCGAGGATGATCGGGTTCTTGGGGATCTCCGGCAGCTGCAGCGCGGACTCGGAGTCCAGGAAGCGCCCGCCCAGGTCGATGCCCGGGAGCGTCTTCGAGTAGGAGCCGGAGGCCAGGATGATGTTCTTGCCGGTGAGCGTGCGGGTGCCGGACTCGGTCTCCACGGAGATCGTGTTCTTGCCGGTGAGGGTGCCGAAGCCCTCGACGTACTCGATCTTGCGCGACTTCACCAGGCCCTGCAGTCCCTTGTGGAGCCGGCCGATGATCTTGTCCTTGAACCCCAGCACCTTCTCGGCATCGATGCCGTTGAGGCTGAGGTCGACGCCTGCGGCTGCCGCCTCGGACGGCGCATCGGCGAGCTCGCCGACGTGAAGCAGCGCCTTGGTCGGGACGCAGCCGCGGTGCAGGCAGGTGCCACCGAGCTGGTCCTTCTCCACGAGCGCGATCTTCTGGCCGAGCTGGGCTCCGCGCAACGCGGCCGCGTAGCCGCCGCTGCCACCGCCCAGGATCACGACGTCGAACTGGTCAGTGCTTGTCTCCGCCACCTGTGTGCTCCTCGGTGTCTACGTGTTCTCGCGACCCGCTCGGACCCGGATGGCCGACGGCGCCGCCTGCGTGCTCCATGCTAGGGCACCAGGCGGCGCCGGGATGACCGCTCGGGCTGTTCAGTACATGCTGGACGCGGCGAGCATCACGCCGCAGGGGCGTCCGAGAGGTCCTCGAGGACCTGCAGGATGGTGCGGGTGCTCATGCCCGTGGCTCCCTTGCCCATGTAGCCCAGGGGAGCGGAGGCGTACCCGGGCCCGGCGATGTCGACGTGCGCCCACGGGGTCCCGCCCACGAACTCGGACAGGAAGATGCCGGCCGAGAGCGCACCGCCCGGTCGTTCGCCGATGTTGCGCAGGTCCGCGACCCGACCGGTGAGGTCCGCTCGCAGCTCGGCGGGGAAGGGAAGCGCCCAGAACGGCTCCCCCGAGGTCTCGGAGGCCTTGAGCACCAGCTCGCGCGCGTCCTCGGTGCCCATCACGCCGGCGGTCCGCTTGCCGAGCGCGACCACGGCCGCGCCGGTCAGCGTCGCCACGTCCATGACCAGGTCGGGCTCCTCGGCGACCGCGTCGACGAGGGCGTCGGCCATGACCATGCGGCCCTCGGCGTCGGTGTTGAGGACCTCGACGGTCTTCCCGTTGCGCATGGTGACCACGTCGCCGGGGCGCTGGGCCCCGCCGCCGGGCATGTTCTCCGCGAGCGCCAGGTAGGTGGTGACCTTGACGTCCAGTCCCAGGCGGGCCGCGCCCACGGTCGCACCGAGCACGGTGGCGGCGCCGGTCATGTCCGAGGTCATGTCGTCCATGCCGGCGGCCGGCTTCAGCGAGATGCCGCCGGTGTCGAAGGTGATCCCCTTGCCGACCAGGGCCACCGAACGCTTCGCCGCCTCGGGCGCGTACTCGAGACGGACCAGGCGGGGCGGGCGGGCCGAGCCCTGGCCCACGCCGACGATGCCGCCGTAGCCGCCCTCGGCGAGCTCCTTCTCGTCGAGCACCGTGACCGTCACCGGCAGATCGGCGACGAGCTCCTGCGCACGCTGCGCGAACGACGCCGGGTACAGGAGGTTCGGCGGGGTGTTGACCAGGTCGCGGACGATGTCCACCACCTCGGAGAGCAGGGTGGAGCGCTCCACGGCCGCTCGCGCGGCGTCGGCCCCGCCCTCGGCGACCAGGCTGAGCGCACCGAGTGCGGACTTCGGTGCGGAGGAGCCGGTGCCGGACTTGTGCGCGACGAACGCGTAGGCGCCCAGGGCGGCGCCCTCGAGGGCGGCGGCGCGCTGCGCGTCCGAGCCCGTCGGCAGCGCGACGGCGGCGTGCTCGACACCGCTGAGCGAACGGGTGGCGGCGCCGAAGGCGAGGCGCAGATCCTCGGCGGAGACCTCGGCGAGATCCTCGTCACCCACACCGACCAGCAGCAGCGACGTCGCGGCCGCCAGACCGAGGGAGGGGATGCGGTGCAGCTCGCCGCGGTCGGCGGACGCGTCGAGACCGGCGATGGCCTCGGTGATCTCGGGGGACCCCGGGACGCTCGCCGGGGCGCCGTCGGCACCCGCGAGCAGGGGGAGGAGGAGGACGTCGGCGTCGACGTCGCGCACTGATGCTTCGGTGATGGTGATGGTGGGCATGCCTCTATCGTAGGGGCGGGCTGCACGTGGTGCGGCCGCCCTGTGAAGGAGGATCGAGGATCCATGACGGTGTTGAGCATCGTGGTGGCCGTGCTGTGCGGTCTGACCGCCCTGCTGGGCCTCTACTACGCTCTGCGCGACCTCAACGCGGATCTGGTGCTGCTGGGCGCATGCGCTCTGCTGGCTCTCGCCTGGGTGGTGCTCGGCCTCGCCCTCGGCCTGCGTGACCTGGGCGGCGGCTCGCCGGAGGATCCGATCACCCTGTACGGCTACCTGCTCACCGCCGTGGTGCTCGTGGTGGGCGCCGGCTGGATGGGGCTGTTCGAGCGCAGCCGGTGGGGGAGCCTCGTCACGGGGCTCGGAGCGCTGGTGAGCGCCGTGCTGCTGATGAGACTGCACCAGATCTGGCCGGGAGGCTTCGCATGAGGACACAGCGCATCGACGGACCGACGGCCGAGCACCGGCGAGGTACGGACGGCGCCGCCTCCGCGGGACGGACCGGCCGCGGCTTCGAGATCGTCCTGATCGCCCTGTACGGGATCTTCGCGATCTCCGCGACGGCGCGCAGCCTGGTGCAGATGCTGCGGGACTTCTCCTTCGCCCCGGTCGCCTACGTGCTGTCCCTGCTCGCGGCCGCCACCTACATCGCGGTCACCGTCGCCCTGGTGCGCGGCGGCCGGCGCTCGCCCTTCGCCCGGGTGCTGTGCCTCGCGGAGCTGGTGGGCGTGCTGATCGTCGGGACGCTCACGCTCGTGGATCCGTCCCTGTTCCCCGACGCCACGGTGTGGGGCCACTACGGGCAGGGATACGGTTTCGTGCCGCTGCTGCTCCCGCTGGTCGCGCTGTTCTACCTGCGCCGCGGCGGGCGCCGGGACGTCGCCGCAGGACCGTCGGCCTGAAACCTGGCCCCCGGACCGCGTACCGTACTCCCCGTGACCTCCGACGATCCCTCGCAGAGCGGACCCTACGCCGCCCTCTTCCGGCACGTCCTCAGCCGGCTCGACCCGGAGCAGGCGCACCGGCTGACGGTGAAGGCGCTGGCGACGGCCCACGCCATGCCGGGCGGCCCGGCGCTGCTGCGCGCCGCGTTCCGCGTCCCGGCCCCGATGGACGACGCCCGGCCCGCCCGCCATGTGCTCGGCGCCGAGCACCGCAGCCCGCTGGGCCTGGCCGCCGGCTTCGACAAGGACGGCGAGGTGCCGCTGGCGCTGCTCGACCTCGGCTTCGGGCACGTCGAGGTGGGCACCGTGACCGCGAAGGCGCAGCCCGGCAATCCGCGCCCGCGCTCGTTCCGCCTGGTGGAGGACCGGGCGCTGATCAACCGCATGGGCTTCAACAACCACGGGGCTCAGGCCCTCGCGAAGCAGCTGGCCCGGGCACGGCGCTCCGAGCGCGGTCAGCGCGCCGTGATCGGGGTGAACATCGGCAAGTCGAAGGTCACCGCGCTCGAGGACGCCGCGGAGGACTATCGCTTCTCCGCCCGCCTGCTCACGCCCTACGCCGATTACCTAGCCATCAACGTCTCCAGCCCCAACACCCCCGGGCTCCGCGATCTCCAGAGCGTGGAGATGCTGCGGCCCATCCTCGAGGCCGTGGTCGAGGAGGCGGAGCGGACCCGCGCCCGGCTCCGCCGCGAGGTGCCCGTGCTGGTGAAGATCGCCCCCGACCTGCATGACGAGGACGTCCAGGCCGTGGCCCGGCTCGCCACCGAGACGGGACTGGCCGGGGTGATCGCGACGAACACCACGATCGCCCGCCCCGACCACCTGCGCACGGACCGCGCGCGGATCGAGCGGATCGGGGCCGGAGGCCTCTCCGGGCCCGTGCTCTCGGACCGCTCGCGTGAGGTGCTCGCGCTGCTGCGCGCTGCGCTCCCGGCCGACGCGGTGATCATCAGCTGCGGGGGAGTGACCACCGCCCAGGACGTCCGTGATCGGCTCGACGCCGGGGCGGACCTGGTCCAGGGGTACACCGCGATGATCTACGAGGGTCCCTCCTGGCCGGGACGGATCGCGCGCGAGCTGGTCGGCTGAAGCCCGGCCACCGGCCGGGCTCGGCCGGGGATGTGGGGGCGCACCCCGCGCCGGTTCCGGTGTCCCCTCGCGGCAGCGGCGCACGCCACGGCCGGATCGAGCCTGGGCGCCGCAGTGGACGGGCGCGCGGCCCGGTGCCCCGTGCGCGGCTCGCCCCACCGCGTGCTGCGGCGACGCTCCGCGTCCTGCGCTTCACGGATCTCTCGGCTTCAGGGATCTGCATATTGTGGATAACCTTCCGCTGTGGAGGAAAGAATGCATTCGGTGCGCGCATCCCGACGCTTTCCGTCCCCCGTCCATTGCGGCGGTTCGTGGTTATCCACAATTGCTGTGTGCTCTGTCGGTTGTCGGGGTG
>CAZHSL010000166.1:0-6174 GCA_964535185.1 uncultured Corynebacterium sp. | reverse complement strand
CACGGCCTGACCCGCGCCCGCGGCTTCACCCAGGACGACGCGCACATCTACACCACCCGTGAGCAGATGCGCGACGAGATCGCGAGCACCCTGGACTTCGTGCTGGGCCTGCTGAAGGACTACGGCCTGGACGACTTCTACCTCGAGCTGTCCACCCGCGACCCCGAGAAGTCCGTGGGCGACGAATCGACCTGGGAGGAGGCCACCCGCACCCTCGAGGAGGTCGCCACCTCCTCCGGTCTCGAGCTCGTCCCCGACCCCGGCGGTGCCGCCTTCTACGGACCGAAGATCTCCGTGCAGGCGAAGGACGCGATCGGCCGCACCTGGCAGCTGTCCACCATCCAGCTGGACTTCTTCGAGCCCGAGCTGTTCGAGCTCGAGTACACCGCCCCCGACGGCTCCCGGCAGCGCCCGGTGATGATCCACCGCGCCCTGTTCGGCTCCATCGAGCGGTTCTTCGGGGTGCTGCTGGAGCACTACGCCGGAGCCTTCCCCGTCTGGCTCGCCCCCGTGCAGGTGGTCGGAGTCCCGGTGGCGGCGGAGTACGTGCCCTACCTCGAGGAGGTCGCCGCGAAGCTGCGCGCCCACGGCGTGCGCGTCGAGGTGGACTCCTCCGACGACCGGATGCAGAAGAAGATCCGCACCCACACCAAGGAGAAGGTGCCCTACCTGCTCATCGCCGGCGGTGAGGACCAGGAGAAAGGCGCGGTCTCCTTCCGCATGCGCGACGGCAGCCAGGACAACGGCATCGACGTCGACGCGGCGGTCGAGCGGATCGTCACCGCGATCCGGGACAAGGCGCAGGTGTGAGCTCGCCGCACGAGCCCGGGAACGAGGACGCCCGCGACTTCGCGGGCGTTCCCGACGACACCCAGCGCCTGTGGACCCCGCACCGGATGGCCTACATCGGAGGCGAGAACAAGCCCCGGGATCCGCATGACGACCAGCAGTGCCCCTTCTGCGTGGGCCCGCAGCGCAGCGACGAGGACGCCCTCATCGTCCATCGCGGGCGCAGCGCGTACGTGATCCTGAACCTGTATCCGTACAACTCCGGTCATCTGCTGGTGTGCCCCTACCGCCACGTCTCGGACTACACCGACCTCGACGAGGCCGAGGTGCTCGAGGTGGCCGAGCTGACCCGCACCGCGATGCGGGTGGTCCGCGAGGTCTCGGCACCGGCCGGCTTCAACCTGGGCATGAACCAGGGAGAGGTGGCCGGGGCCGGCATCGCCGCGCACCTGCACCAGCACGTCGTGCCGCGCTGGCCGGGGGACGCGAACTTCCTGCCCGTGGTCGGGCGCACCAAGGCCATCCCGATCCTGCTGGCCGATACCCGCCGGCTCTACGCCGACGCGTGGCCCTGAGCTACCATGACCGAGGCCGGACGGGTGGCTCTGCGCAGGTGAGGGCCCGGGACCGGCCGGACCGACCGGGGGAGAGGCAGGAACGTCCGTGATCAGCACGACCGGGACCCCGCCCCGCTCCGCCCCGCACGACGCCGTGAGCGGCCGTGACGGGGCGCCGGACGCGTACGGCTACGACGTCGTGCGCGCGGACCCGAACGCCCCCGGCCGGATCGGCGCGAGCCGCGCCCCGCGCCGGCGCCGCCGCCCATGGGTGCGCTGGCTGCTGTTCGGCCTGTCCTGCCTGATGCTCGCCGCCTCCGCGGTCGCGCTGTACGTCTTCGTGATCCTCCCGCTCGGCTTCGGCACCTCGCTGGTGGCGTTCACCGCCGCGCTGGTGCCCGTCGCGATGGTCCTGCTGGCGGTGTGGTGGCTGGATCGCTACACACCGCAGCCGCGGATGTCGCTGGTCTACGCCTTCGCCTGGGGCGCGATCGGCTCGGTGCTGCTGACCCTGTTCTTCGGCACCTTCTTCGACGCCTGGATCTCCCCCGAGGACGAGACGCAGCTGATCGACAGCTTCCTGGGCGCCGTCGTGCAGGCGCCCGTGGTCGAGGAGGCGATGAAGTCCGCCGGTCTGCTGGGGCTGCTGATCTGGGGCCGGCGGTACATCTCCGGCCCGCTCGACGGGGTGGTCTACGCGGCGCTGATCGCCGGCGGCTTCGCGTTCACCGAGAACATCCTCTACTTCGCGCAGTCCTTCCACCAGGCGCAGGCGGCGGGCGAGGTCGCCGGGTTCTGGCAGACCTTCTTCCTGCGCGGCATCCTCTCGCCCTTCGCCCACGTCTCCTTCACCGCGCTGTGCGGGCTGGGGCTCGGGATCGCCGCCGAGCGGCGCTCGCTGATGCTGTACTTCGGCCTCGGGACCGGCGGTCTGTCGCTGGGGATGGTGCTGCACGCGCTGTGGAACGGCTCGACGTTCTTCATCCCCGTGGACCCCGAGGCGCCGCTGGCCGGCTTCCTGCGCTACTACGCGAGCGTCCAGGTGCCGATCTTCGTGCTGCTGGTGGGCATCGTGCTCTTCCTGCGGCTGCGGGAGAAGCGCATCCTGCGCCGCCAGCTCTCGGAGTACGGCCGCGCGGGCTGGTTCTCCCCGGACGAGGTGGCGATGCTGATCTCCATGCGCCGGCGCCGCCGGGCCGAGGCATGGGCGGCACGTCACGGGGCCGTGGCCCGGATGGGCATGCGGCACCTGATCCGCTCCGCGGTCGCGCTGGGCATGGAGCGGCACAGCGTGCTCTTCGGCAGGACGACGGCGAGGACCCGCGCCCGCGAGCGCGAGCTGCTGGAGGACATCACCGCGGATCGACGGCTGATCGGAGCCCTCACGGCGCCCGTCGTGCGCGCCTGAGCGACGCGCGATCGCCCGGGCACGGCGCCCGCCCCGCAGCTCCGTACCGGCCTCCCCGCGACCTGGCCCTAGAATGGGGCGGCAATCCGCCGTCGGACGGCGGCAGAGTCGGGAGGAGAGAGATGGCAGGGCATTCCAAGTGGGCGACCACGAAGCACAAGAAGGCCGTCATCGATGCCAGGCGCGGCAAGCTGTTCGCCAAGCTGGTCAAGAACATCGAGGTCGCTGCGCGCATGGGCGGTCCTGACCCCGCCGGCAACCCCACGCTCTACGACGCCATCCAGAAGGCGAAGAAGACCTCCGTCCCCAACGACAACATCGACCGCGCCGTCAAACGCGGCGGCGGCCTCGACGGCGAGGGCGTGGACTACGAGACGCTGATGTACGAGGGCTACGCCCCCGGCGGCGTCGCGGTCCTGGTCGAGTGCCTCACCGACAACAAGAACCGCGCGGTCTCCGAGGTCCGCCTCGCCTTCAACCGCAACGGCGGCAACATGGCCGACTCGGGGTCGGTGGCGTACCTGTTCGAGCGCAAGGGCGTGGTCACCGTCTCCAAGGGCGAGCACAGCGAGGACGACCTGCTCGAGGTCGTGCTCGAGGCGGGCGCCGAGGAGATCAACGACGAGGGCGAGACCTTCGAGATCATCTCCGAGGCGACCGACGTGGTCGCCGTGCGCACCGCGCTGCAGCAGGCGGATGTCGACTACGACAGCGCCGAGGCGCAGTTCGTGCCCACCATGCGCACCCCCGTGGACCTCGACGGCGCGCAGAAGGTGCTACGGCTGATCGAGGCGCTCGAGGACAGCGACGACGTGCAGAACGTCTACTCCAACCTCGACATCCCGGACGACGTCGCCGCGCAGCTCGCGGACGCGGAATGACCCCCTCGGACGGTGCACCCGCCGCCCGCGGCACCGCACCGTCCGGGCCGAGAGGCCGCAGGAGCGGACGATGACGACCATGCGGGTGCTCGGGGTGGATCCCGGGCTGACGCGATGCGGCATCGGGGTGGTCGACGCGCTCGGCGGGCGGCGCGCCCGGCTGGTCCACGCCGGCGTGCTGCGCTCCGAGAGCGAGGACCCGCTGGATCGCCGGCTGCTGGCCATCGCGCGCGGACTGCGCGCGGTGCTCGAGGAGTTCGCGCCCGACGCGGTCGCGGTCGAGCGGGTCTTCAGCCAGAACAACATCTCGACCGTGATGGGCACCGCCCAGGTCTCCGGCATCGCGCTGCTCGAGGCCGCCGAGCGCGGCATCCCGACCGCGCTCCACACCCCCTCCGAGGTGAAGGCCGCGGTGACCGGGAGCGGGCGGGCCGACAAGAAGCAGATCCAGACGATGCTGATCCGCCTGCTGGGCCTGGACGTCGCCCCGCAGCCCGCCGATGCCTCCGACGCGGTGGCGATCGCACTGACCCAGCTGTGGCGCGGACCGGGCCCGGTGGCGCTGGACGCCACCGGCGGCGCCCGCACCAGCGCCCAGGCGATCTGGGCCCGGGCCGAGCGCGAGGCGCGACGCGCCCGGGAGCGCTCCACCTCCCGCCACTGATCGAACAGGTGTTCTAGGCTGGCCGGGTGATCGCATCCCTGACCGGCCGTGTCGCCCGCATCGACCTCGACGCCCTCGTGCTCGAGGTCGGCGGCATCGGCTACCTCGTCCGCACCACCCCGCAGGCGCTCAGCGCGACCCGCCACGGCGCCGAGCTCACCCTCCACACCGAGCTGGTCGTCCGCGAGGACTCGCTGACCCTCTACGGGTTCCCGCACGCCGAGGAGGCCGAGACCTTCCGCATCGTCCAGTCGGTCTCCGGCATCGGGCCGCGCACCGCTCTCGCGGTGCTCGCGGTGCTCGACCCGGAGGAGCTGCGGCGCGCGGTCGCCGAGCAGGACACCAAGACCATCACCCGCACCCCGGGCATCGGCCCGAAGGTCGCCGGGCGGATGCTGCTCGAGCTCGGCGGGAAGCTCCCCGCCCCGTCCGCCCCCGCCACGGGCGCCGCCCCGGCCGTGCCCGCGGCCGTCGGCGGCCCGGACGCCGACGTGGTCGAGGCTCTCGTGGGACTGGGCTGGGCGGAGAAGGCCGCAGCGGGAGCCGTCGAGTCGGCGCGCAGCGACGGCGGTGACGGGCTCGACGCCGCGGAGCTGCTCCGCCGCTCGCTGCGGGGGCTCGGAGGGCACCGATGACCGACGCCGAGGAGCCCTCGCTCATCAGCGCCGAGTCGCTGCCGCCGGAGCGCACGGCCGAGGC
Source organism: uncultured Corynebacterium sp. (assembly GCA_964535185.1). Taxonomy (GTDB): domain Bacteria; phylum Actinomycetota; class Actinomycetes; order Actinomycetales; family Dermabacteraceae; genus Brachybacterium. The sequence goes on along the minus strand of CAZHSL010000166.1, from coordinate 1,176 downwards.
CGCGCTGCGCCCGCGCCGCCTCGAGGAGTTCGTGGGCCAGCAGGTGGTGCGCGATCAGCTGTCCCTGGTGCTCGACGCCGCCTCGGCACGCGGGCGCACCCCGGAGCACATGCTCCTGTCCGGGCCCCCGGGGCTGGGCAAGACCACGCTGGCGATGATCATCGCCGCGGAGCTGAGCGCCCCGCTGCGCATCACCTCGGGCCCCGCGATCCAGCACGCCGGCGACCTCGCCGCCATCCTCTCCTCCCTCGACGAGGGCGAGGTGCTGTTCATCGACGAGATCCACCGCCTGGCCCGGCCCGCCGAGGAGATGCTCTACATCGCCATGGAGGACTTCCGGGTCGACGTGGTGGTGGGCAAGGGGGTCGGCGCGACCTCGATCCCGCTGGACCTGCCGCCGTTCACCGTGGTCGGCGCGACCACCCGGGCGGGCCTGCTGCCCGCACCCCTGCGCGACCGCTTCGGCTTCATCGGACACCTCGACTTCTACGCCCCCGAGGAGCTGCGCGAGGTCGTCCGCCGCTCCGCGGACCGGCTGGAGGTGCCGCTGGAGGAGTCGGCATCGGTCGAGATCGCCTCACGGTCCCGAGGCACGCCGCGCATCGCCAACCGGCTGCTGCGCCGGGTGAGGGACTGGGCGCAGGTGCGGGGGAGCGGTCGTCTCGACCTGGCCGCTGCGAAGGAGGCGCTGCGGGTATACGAGGTGGACGAACGCGGCCTGGACCGGCTGGACCGCGCGGTGCTCTCCGCGCTGTGCGGACGCTTCTCCGGAGGGCCGGTCGGCCTGTCGACCCTCGCCGTCGCCGTGGGCGAGGAGACCGAGACCGTCGAGACCATGATCGAGCCCTACCTGGTGCGGGAGGGCTTCCTGCTGCGCACCCCGCGGGGGCGCGCGGCCGCCCCGGCGGCCTGGACGCACCTGGGGCTCGCACCGCCGGAGGGCCCCGAGGGCGTCGCCCCGATGCTCGGCCGCTTCTGAGAGTGAGCCGGAGCCGTAGGGTTCCTCACGCCGACCCTGGGTCGGCGGCGAGGCATCGGCGGGTACAGTGGGGCGGTCAGTCGTCCGCGGCGGCAGCGCACCGTGCAGCAGCACCGTGCCCGCGCCGTCCGCCGAAAGGATCTCCGTGGAATCTCTCCTCCCGCTCCTGCTCATCTTCGCCGTGATGATGCTGCCCC
>CAZHSL010000165.1:0-6199 GCA_964535185.1 uncultured Corynebacterium sp. | reverse complement strand
TGCGGCTGGAACGCGACCAGGACCCGCCCGGGCGCGGACTGGCCGGCGACGATCCCGCGGGCCGCGGCGATGGTCGCGGCCACCTCCCGCGGGTGGTGGGCGTAGTCGTCCACGACCGTCACTCCTCCGACGGTCCCGGCCACGTCGAAGCGCCGGGAGGCCCCCGAGAACGTCCCCAGGCCCGCGGCGAGGCCGGCGAGGTCGGCCTCCGGCACGGCGGCGGCGGAGGCGGCGAGGGCGCCGAGGGCGTTGAGCACGTTGTGGTGGCCGGTGACCGCGAGCTGGACGGTGAGCTCGCCGTGCGGCGTGTCGATCTCGATCTCCGCGCCGCGGGGGCCGCTGCGCTCCTCCCGCAGCGCCCACCGGGCGTCCTCTCCGCTGCCGTAGCCCACGACGGTCACCCCCCGCGCGGCGGCGCGCTCCCCGAGGGCGCGGGCGCCCGGGTCATCGGCGCACACCACGAGCGTGCCGCCGGGTGCGAGCTGCGCGGTGAAGGCGTCGAAGGCCGCGGTGAGGTGCTCGGCGTCGCCGTGGAAGTCGAGGTGGTCCGGCTCGAGGTTGGTGACCACCAGCGAGCGCGGGGCGAAGGCGAGGAAGGAGCCGTCGGACTCATCGGCCTCGACCACCGCGAGGCCGTCGGCGGGATCGGGCCGGTCCGCCGGGGCCGTTCCCGCGCCGATCCCGGCGTTGCGGCCCAGGGCCGGCACGGCCGCGCCGAGCGCCCACGCGGGGTCGTGCCCGGCGCCGCGCAGAGCGCTGACGGCCATCCCGGTGGTGGTGGTCTTCCCGTGGGTCCCGGCGACGGCCACCAGTGCGCGGGGGGCGAGCAGCCCGGCCAGGGCGGCGGCCCGATGGATCACGGGGATCCCACGCTGCCGGGCGGCGACGACCTCGGGGTTGTCGGCCCGGACGGCGGTGGAGACGATCACCAGGTCGAGGTCCTCGGCCAGCAGGTCCGCGTCGAAGCCGATGCCGATCCGGGCGCCGGCCTCCCGCAGCGGACCGATGAACTGACCGTCCTGCGAATCGGAACCGCTGACGGCGAGCCCGGACTCGAGCGCGAGGCGCGCGACGGCGCTCATCCCGGCCCCGCCGATGCGCACCACGTGCACCGAGCGCACGTCCCGGTCCCCGGGCCATCCCGGCTGGGTGACGACGTCGCCGGCACGCAGGATGGTGCGCGGCGCCACCGGCGACCGGGATCCGTTCTCTGGGGCAGCTGTCATGTGATCACCGTAATCGGAGCGGCTCCTCGGCTCTGTCAGGCTCGGCGTGCGACGCCGGTCACCACGTCGGCCATCACCTCGGCGGCGTCGGTGATCCCGAAGCCCCGCGCGGCCCTGCTCATCGCCCGCAGCCGGTCGCCGTCCTGCAGCAGCGGGAGCACCTGGGCGGTGAGCCGCTCGGCGTCGAGCTCGGCATCGGGGATCATCAGTGCGCCGCCTGCGGCGACCACCTGCTCCCCGTTCAGGGCCTGCTCGCCGTTCCCGATGGGCAGCGGGACCAGCACGGCCGGCAGGCCGACGGCGCTGAGCTCGCTGACGGTCCCGGCGCCGGAGCGGGTCAGGGCGAGGTCCGCTGCGGCGTAGGCGTCCTCCATCGCGGTGACGTACTCGAGCACGCGGTACCCCTCGAGCTCCGGGAGGTCCGCGGCCTTGCCGCGGCCGGAGACGTGCAGGATCTGCGCGCCGGCGTCGACGAAGGTACGCGCGGCCTGCGCCACGGCGGCGTTGAGCCGCTGGGCGCCGAGGGATCCGCCGGTCACCAGCAGCACGGGGCGGGCGGGGTCCAGGCCCATGCTGCGCACCGCCTCATCGCGTCGGGCGGCGCGGTCGAGATGGGCGATCGCCTCCCGCATCGGCATGCCGATGCGTCGCGCACCGGGCAGGCTCGAGCCCTCGAAGGCGGTCAGGACCGCCTTCGCCCGGAGCGCGCCGAGGCGGTTGGCCAGCCCCGGTCGACGGTTCGCCTCGTGCACCACCAGGGGGCGCCGCAGCGAGGCGGCCGCGAGGTAGGCGGGCGGGCAGACGTAACCGCCGAAGCCGGCGACCACGTCGATCCCGCGCTCGCGCATCAGGCCGCGCACCTCCCGAAGGGTGCCCAGGAAGCGGCCCGGGAAGCGCAGCGCGGCACCGTCCGGCCGGCGCGGGAAGGGCACCTTGTCGATCGTGACCAGCTCGAGGCCCGCCGCGGGCACCAGATCCGCCTCGAGCCCCTGCGGGGTGCCGAGCACGAGGATCTCGGCCTCGGGGCAGCGGCGGGTGATCTGGGCGGCCGTGGCCAGCAGCGGCGAGACGTGCCCGGCGCTGCCGCCGCCGGCCAGGAGGATGCGGGGCGTGGTGGAGGACATCATGACCTTCGGGAGGAGGGTGCGGTGCCGCGGCCCGAGCGCCGGGTGCGGGAGGAGGTGCGGGAGCGCTTCGCTGCGGGGCTGCCCGTGCCCTTCGTCGCCGTCCCGCCCTTCGCGGTCCGGCCCGACGAGCTCCCGCGGGTGCGCTGCGCCGGGGCGGACCTGCCGGCCGCGCTCTCGCGGCCGCGTCCGCGCGGTGCGGGCAGCACGCTGATGGAGCTGCGCACCGAGCTCAGGCGGGCCCCGATCGCCTCGGCCGCTCCCGGCTCCCGGCGGGCGAAGGAGAGCAGCACGCCCAGCGCCGTCATCGAGGCCAGCAGCGCGGAACCGCCCGAGGAGATGAACGGCAGCGGCACGCCGATCACGGGCAGCAGGCCGGTGACGACCATCATGTTCACGAAGGCCTGGCCGAGCAGCCAGGCGCTGATCCCGGCGACGGTGATCTGCATGAAGTGGTCGTCGAGCCGGGTGATCATCCGGAACATGAGCAGCGCCAGGGCGGTGAACAGCGCGAGCACGCCGAGGGTCCCGATCAGGCCGAGCTCCTCGCCGATGATCGCGAAGATGTAGTCGTCCTCGGCGGCGGGCAGCCGGCCCCACTTCTGGCGGGACTCGCCGAGCCCGACGCCCCACCAGCCGCCCTCGGCCAGGCCCATCAGGCCCTGCTCGGACTGGAGGCAGGAGTCCCCCGGGCAGGTGCCGTGAAGCCAGTTGTTGATGCGGGCCATGCGGTTGCCGCTGGTGACGGTGAGGGCGACGATCGCCACCAGGCCCAGCGTCCCGGCGGCCACGAACCAGCGCCGCGGCACCCCGGCGACCCAGACCGCACCGGCGACGAGCATCGCCATCACGAGCATCGTGCCGAGGTCGTGGCCGAGCATCACCAGGCCCAGGGCGGCCCCGATCCCGGGCAGGAGCGGGAAGAGCAGGTGGAAGGGGCGGTGCAGCAGGGGACGCTTGATCGTCAGCAGCGCACCGATCCAGACGGCGAGGGCGAGCTTGAGGAACTCGGAGGGCTGGAGGCGCTGGGAGCCGATCTGGATCCAGTTGCGGTTGCCGTACACCTCGACGCCGAGGCCGGGCACGTGCACCAGGCACTGCAGCGCCAGGCCCACGGCGAACAGCACCCAGGCGGACCTGCGGTAGAAGCCGGGCGGCAGCAGCGCGGCGATGACCAGGCCGATCATCCCCATCCCGGCGAAGGTGCCCTGGCGCAGGAGGCCGGCGAACCCGGAGGCACCGCGCGAGATGTTGACCACCGAGCTGGAGGACAGCACCATCACCAGGCCCACGCTGACCAGCAGGGCGCCCACCACGATCAGGCCGTAGAAGTCCAGCGCCGGGGAGCGCAGCCAGTTCCCGAGCCCGTCGCGTACCCGGCCCCCGATGTTGCCGAGGGGCTGGTCCTCGTCGGGGCGCACGACGCCGGTGGAGCGGCGGGCGCCGCCGCGGGGCTCCCGTCGGGTGTCCTCCGCAGTCATGCGCGCTCTCCTGGCAGTCGGGTCACGGCCGCCGCGAACAGATCCCCCCGTTCCGCGTAGTCACGGAACTGGTCGATGGAGGCGGCCGCGGGAGCCAGCAGCACCACGTCGCCCTTCTCGGCGAGCGCATGAGCGGCCTGCACCGCCTCCTCCATCAGCCGGGATCCCCCGGCGTCGCCGCCAGTGTCACCCGGATCGATGCGCCGCAGCGGGATCTGCGGTGCGTGTCGCGCCAGAGCGGAGGTGAAGGGCTCCGCGTCCACGCCCAGCAGCACGACGCCGACCAGCCGGTCGTGCACCGCCGCGAGCAGGGGGTCGAGGTCGGCGCCCTTGGTGTCGCCGCCGGCGATCCAGACCACGCGCTCGGCGGAGCGCAGGGAGGCGGCCGCGGCGGCGGGGTTGGTCGCCTTGGTGTCGTCCACGTAGTCGATGCCGTCGACGGTCGCGAGATGCTGCGCGCGGTGCTCGCCCATCCGGTAGGCCCGCAGCCCGTCGCGGATCGCACGGGGCTCGACCCCGTGCGCGCGAGCGAGCGCGGCGGCGGCCAGCGCGTCGAGCACGATGTGCGGCCCGGCACCCTGCGGGCCCAGGTGGGCGAGGTCCTCGAGGGTGGCGAGCTCCGCGGCGGCCGAGCGCCGCTCGGCGATGAACGCCCGGTCCACCAGCACGCCGTCGATCATCCCGAGCTCGGAGAGCCCGGGCGGGCCCAGGGACAGGCCCACGGCGCGCGCGCCCTCGACCACGTCGGCCTCCTCGACCAGCCCCCGGGTGACCGGGTCGGCGACGTTGTACACGCAAGCGGTGCGCACGCCCTCGTAGATCCGTCCCTTGGCGGCGGCGTACGCCTCGGCGCCGCCGTGCCAGTCCAGGTGGTCGGCGCTGACGTTCAGCACCACCGCCGCCTCGCAGTCCAGGTGCTCGGTCCAGTGCAGCTGGAAGCTCGACAGCTCGAGGGCGAGCACGTCGAAGCCCTCGGGGTCCAGCGCCGCCTCGATGACCGGGAGGCCGACGTTCCCGCACGCGACGGCGCGCAGTCCGGCCTGCTGCAACATCGACTCCAGCATGGTGACGGCGGTGGTCTTGCCGTTGGTGCCGGTGATGCCGAGCCAGGCGGGACCGTCGGCGCCCTGCATCCGGCGGGCCAGCTCGATCTCGCTCCAGACGGGGATCCCGGCGGCCGCGGCGGCGGCAAGCAGCGGCTGGTCGGGACGCCAGCCCGGGGAGGTGACGACCAGGTCGACGGGATGGTCCGGCGGGAGGGCGCCGGTGTGCTCCGGCCCGAGGCGGACCTGCACACCGAGCACCTCGAGGATCTTCGCGCGCTCGCGCAGCTCGGGGGTCTCGGCGCCGTCGACGACGAGCACACGGGCGCCGCGCTGCATGGTCTGGTCCGCGATGGCGTACCCGGAGACGCCGAACCCGGCGACCAGGATCCGCAGACCGCTGACGTCCAGGCCGGGCCAGGAGCGCTCCTCGGCGCCGAGCGGCTGCGCGCTCATGAGGTGAGCCTCGGGAGGGCGTCGAGGTAGAAGATCCCCAGGCCGATGCCGGCGAGGATGCCCGCCACGATCCAGAAGCGCACCACGATGGTGACCTCGTTCCACCCCTTGAGCTCGAAGTGGTGCTGCAGCGGTGCCATCCGGAACACGCGCCTGCCGGTGAGCTTGAAGCTGGCGACCTGGATGATGACCGACAGGGAGATGATCACGAACAGGCCGCCGATGACGGCGCCGACGATCTCGGTGCGGGAGATGATCGTCAGGCCCGCGATCGCGCCGCCGAGCGCGAGGGAGCCGGTGTCCCCCATGAAGATCTTCGCGGGCGAGGTGTTCCACCACAGGAAGCCGACGCAGGCGCCGATGATCGCCGCGCACAGCACGGCGGTGTCCAGCGGGTCGCGGGCGTCGTAGCAGTGCACCACTCCCCCGGCGTCGAGGTCGACGTTGCACACCTGCCGCCACTGCCAGAAGCTGATGATCAGGTAGGCGGCGGTGAAGATGATGGTGGCGCCGCTGGCGAGGCCGTCGAGGCCGTCGGTGAGGTTCACGCCGTTGGACCACGCGGCGACCAGGAAGTTCGCCCAGATGGCGAAGAGGATCACGCCGATCACGGTGCCGAAGACGGCCAGGTCCAGCCAGGGGATGTCCCGCACCAGCGAGATGTGGGTGGAGGCGGGGGTCAGCCCGTTCTCGTTCGGGAACAGCAGCGCCATCACCGCGAAGGCGGTCGCGACCAGGAACTGGCCGAGGAGCTTGTACCGGGGGCGCAGCCCGGTGCTGTCCTGCTGGGAGATCTTGAGGTAGTCGTCGAGGAACCCCACCACGCCGAGGCCGACGGCGAGGAAGAGCACCAGGAGCACGGAGACGCT
>CAZHSL010000164.1:0-6202 GCA_964535185.1 uncultured Corynebacterium sp. | reverse complement strand
CCCGTGGACCAGAAGTACAGCAGCCCGGTCCCGTTCAGGAGCCGGTCGCCGATCGCGCGCTCCTGGTAGATCACGGGGTTGTGGGACGCGAGGGTGCGAGCGTTGCGCCAGTGGCGGTCCAGCGCCCGGGAGGTCGAGGTCGCCGAGGCACCGCCCACCTCGAACAGCTCGGTGGTCACCGAGAGCACGTCGGGCACCGCGGTGAGCTGCGCCTGGATGGTGCGCAGCTCGGCCGCATCGATCAGCGTCTCGCGCTCCTCCTCGGCCGCGGAGCGGGCCGCCTCGAGGGCCCGAGCCGCGGCGAGCACCGCGTCCTCCGCAGCGGCGACGCGTGCGGAGATCCGGCCGACGACCTGCTGGACCAGCGGGTCCTGGGCGGCGGTCGCACCGCTGCCCTGGGAGTAGACGCGGGTGCGGGAGCGGACGAAGCCCACCGCGTCCCGCACCGCAGCTCGACCCACCCCGACCAGCGACGACAGCAGCACCAGCTGCAGGAATGCCGTCTGGGTGGTGGGCCTGCCGTCCCCGCCCTGCGGGCGCACTCGCACCTGCTCGGCGGGGACCTTCACGTCCTCCAGCAGGGTGGAGCCGCTGCCGGTGAGGATCTGGCCGAAGCCGTCCCAGTCGTCGCGCAGGGTCACGCCGGGGGCGTCCGAGGCGATCGTGACACGGGCCCGGCCGCCGTCGGCCGTGCGGGCGGAGACGTCGATCCAGTCGGCGAACAGGGAGCCGGTCGAGTAGTGCTTCTCCCCGTCGAGCCGGTAGCCGTCCCCGTCGGGCAGCACGGTGGTGACGAGGTCTCCGACCCTCGCGGTGCTGCGCTCGTGGCTGGCGTTGCCGATGACGACGCCACCGGCGATCGCTGCGAGCCGGCGCTCGGTATCCGGTCCGTCCTCGTCGTGCAGCAGCTCCTCGACGTGGGAGAAGTGGGCGCGCAGCAGCTGGGGCAGGTTCGAATCCGCTTCGCCGAGGTCGATGAGCAGGCGGAAGAGGGTCTCGATCCCGGCGCCGTGGCCGCCCTGGGCGACCGGGACGGTGACGGCCGTGAAACCGGCGTCGGCGAGCGCCCGCACCTCCGCATGGGGCAGGCGGCGCTCGCGGTCCCGCTCGGCGGCACCGGCGGCGATCTCCGCGAGCACCGGGGCGAAGCGCTCGCGCAGCGCGGCGTGGTCGGCCGGCGACGCAGGGGCCGCGGCGGTGGTGCGGTCGGCGGTGGTGGTCATGCGATCTCCTCGAGCTCGGGGTGGGGAAGGGCGGCGACGAGCTGCCGCGTGTAGGGGTGGCGGGGCGTGCGCAGCACCTCGTCGGCGGTGCCGGACTCGACGATGCGGCCGTGCTGCATCACCAGCACCCGATCGCTGACGTGGTGGATGACGCCCAGGTCGTGCGAGATGAACAGGTAGGCGGTGCCGAGGGCCTGCTGCAGGTCGTCGAGCAGATCCAGCACCTGCGCCTGGACGGACACGTCCAGGGCGGAGACGGGCTCGTCCAGCACCAGCACCTCGGGGTCGGTCGCGAGCGCCCGGGCGATCGCGGCGCGCTGCCGCTGCCCGCCGGAGAGGGTCAGCGGGTGGCGGCCCGCGAAGGAGGGATCCAGGCCGACGGCGCGCAGCAGCTCGGCGACCCGTTCGGAGCGTTCGGTGCCGGTTGCGCGCCGGCGGGCCGTCGGGAGGGCGTCGGCGATGGTGCGACCGACGGTCCAGCGCGGGTCGAAGGAGGACAGCGGGTCCTGCTGGACGACCGCGATGCGGCGCCTGCGCGCCCGTCGCCGGCGCTCGGGGATCCCTGTCCACGGCTCGCCGTCGAGGGTGACGGCCCCGGTCGTGGGCTCGGTGAGCGCGAGGGCCATCCATGCGGTGGTGGACTTCCCGGAGCCGGACTCACCCACGATCCCGAGGGTCTCCCCCGCTCGCAGCTCGAAGGAGACGCCGTCGACGACGGCCCGGGTGCGGCCGTCGGGCCCGCGGTAGCTCTTGCCGAGGTCCTCCGCGGCGAGCAGGGGCCCGAGTGCCGCGGGGCGCTCTGCCGGCGCGTCGGCCCGCGTGCCGGGGGTGACCGGTGCGGGCGGGAGGTCCGAGAGCCGCCGCCCGCGGGAGTCCGCGGAGGGGATCGCGGCCAGGAGACGCCGCGTGTACGGGTCCTGCGGAGCGGTGAGCACCTGTGAGGTGGGGCCCTCCTCGACGACGCGGCCGTGATGCATGACCAGCACGTGGTCGGCGAGGCGCTCGACGACGGAGAGGTCGTGGCTGATGAGGATCAGGGCGCGGCCGGCGGCGAGGTTCTGCTCGAGCAGCTCGAGGATCTGGGCCTGCACGGTGACGTCGAGCGCGGTGGTGGGTTCGTCGGCGATGAGCACCTCGGGGTCCAGGGCGAGGGCCGCCGCGATCAGGGCGCGCTGGCGCAGCCCGCCGGAGAGCTCGCTGGGCAGCTGCCGGGCGCGCAGCTCCGGCTCGGGCACGCTCACCGAGGTGAGGAGGTCCTGCACCCGCTGCGGGCGCTCGGTGCGGGGCACGCGGTGCACGCGCAGCGGCTCGGCGATCTCGGTGCCCACCTTCCGCAGGGGGTCCAGGGACACCAGCGCGTCCTGGAGCACGTAGCCGATGCGGCGGCCGCGCAGGGTGCGCAGCTGCTCCTCGGAGGCGCTCAGCACGTCCGTGCCCACGTCGAGAGCGGTGGCGGTGACCTGGGCCGACGGTCCGTTCAGGCCCAGCAGGGCGCGGGCGGTCACGGACTTGCCGGAGCCGGACTCGCCCACGATCCCCAGGCACGTGCCGGGGCGGAGGGAGAAGGAGACGTCGTGGACCACCTCGTGGCCGTCGAAGGCGACCGAGAGATCCTGCACGGTGATCAGGGGCTGAGCGGTCATCGGCGGGCTCCCGCATCGGTGGCGCGCTGGAGGTGCCGCCCGAGGACGGTCAGCGACAGGGTGAACAGGACGATCGTGATCCCGGGGAAGACGTCCATCCACCAGGCCTGCTGGATGTAGTTCCTCCCGGCGTTGAGCATCGCGCCCCACTCCGCGGTGGGCGGCTGCACGCCCATCCCGAGGAAGCCCAGCGCCGCGGCCCACACGATCGCCTGCCCGATCCCGAGGGTGACCAGCACGGTCAGGGGGCGGAACGCATTGGGGAGGATGGTGCGCACCAGGATCCGCACCGGCGGATGGCCCAGGGCCCGGGCCGCCTCGACGTAGGCGCTGCCGCGCACCACGAGCAGCTGGCCGCGCACCATGCGGGCGTAGCCGGGCATGGTCGCGATGCCGACGGCGACCATCTGGGTCACGGCGCTGTTGCCGTAGACCGCGATGAGGATCAGGGCGAGGAGGATCCCGGGGAAGGCGTAGAGCACCTCGATCACGCGGGTCACGGCGCCGTCGGCGAGTCGGCCCCCGAGCCCGCCCAGCAGTCCCAGCACCAGCGCGCCGAGCAGACCGATGGCGGTCGCGCCGATGCCGATCACGAGGGACTGGCGGGCACCGTGGATGACACGGCTGAACACGTCGCGACCGGACTGGTCGGTGCCGAAGAGGTGTTCGGCGCTCGGCGGGGCGAAGCTCTCCGAGAGGCTGATCTCGAGCGGGTCCTGCGGGGCCAGCAGGCCCGGCACCAGCGCTGCGAGCAGCACGGCACCGACCACGGTGCCGGCCGCCACGAGGCCGGGGCGGCCGGCCGCGGCGGGCCGGCGCCGTGCGGGGCGCGGGGTCGCGGCGAGCTCCTGCTCGGGGGCGGGGGCGGGAGGGGCGAGGGTGGTCATGAGGCACGTCCGATCGCGTGGCGGAGGCGGGGGTCGACGAGCACGGAGGCGAGGTCGGAGAGGATGTTGGCGACCACGTAGACGGCGGCGACCACGAAGGTCACCCCGATCACGAGCGGCAGATCCTGAGCGGTGACGGCGGCGACCAGCACCTGGCCGATGCCCTGGCGGGAGAAGATCACCTCGACCACCACCGCGCCGGAGATGAGCGAGCCGAGCCCCCAGCCGGACAGCGCGATCCCGGGCAGGGCCGCGTGGCGCAGCACCTGCCGCCACCGCACGTCCCCGGACCGGGCGCCGCGGGAGAGGGCCGAGAGGACGAAGGGCTGGCGCAGGGCGACGTCGAACTCGTCGCGGGTGACCTGGGCGAGGAACCCTCCCAGCGGGATCCCGAGGGTGAGCGCGGGCAGGATCAGCCCGGCGGGCCCGTCGTCGACCACGGGCAGCCAGCGCAGCATCACCGCGAACACGACCAGCAGCACCACCCCCAGCCAGAAGTGGGGCAGCGCCGCGCACACGACCTCGACCGCGGAGCCGATCCGACCCCAGCGGCCCGCCCGGCCGGCGGTGGCGAGGGTGAGCGCGATCGCGAGCGTCCAGGCGATCAGCAGCGCCGCACCGGTGAGCTGGAGGGTGGGGGCGATCTGCTCGGCGACGATCGAGACCACGGACTGCTTCATGGTGTAGGACTCCCCGAGGTCCAGCACCACCAGCCCGGCGAGGAAGTGGCCGTACTGGACCAGCACCGGCTGGTCGAAGCCGTACTGCTCGCGCACCGCCTCGAGCGTCTCCTCGGGCGGGTTCGCCGACGCGCCGCCGAGGATGGTCAGCGCCGGGTCGCCGGGCACGAGGTGCTGCAGGAGGAACACGATGGTCGCGACCGCCCACAGCAGCAGCGCGGAGGAGGCGACGGTGGTGACGACGCGGCGGAGGGCAGGGCTGGTCGCGGTCATCGCGTGTCTCCGTCCCGGAGCAGGTGGGCGTCGTGGAGGACCGGCTCGCCCTCGCTGGGCTCGATCCAGATGTCGGCGACCAGGTCGGAGCGGATCGCGAGCCGGGTCTGGATGGGGTAGAGCGGGATGTGCCAGGCCTGTTCGGTCAGCAGCCGCTGGGCCCGGGAGTACAGCTGCTGCTGCCGGTCCGGGTCGGTCGTCGCGGCGGCCTCGAGGAGGGTCTGGTCGAGCTCCTCGTCGTAGGCGTAGGAGACGTTCTGGCCGTTGTCGATCTCGTAGGTCTCCTGTGAGAACTTGATGTACATGACCCCGGCGGTGGGGCTGTTCCAGTAGCCGGCGCGGATGTCGAAGGCGGTGGGGTCACGGCGGATCGCCGTGAGGGAGGCCGCGTCGGTGGGGATCAGCTGCACGTCCACGCCCACACGGCGCTGCATCGCCTGGAAGTTCTGGAGGATGGTGAGGTCCGCCGGCGGGGTCTCACCGGGATCGGAGGCGTAGGGCAGGCGCAGGGTGAGCCGCTCGCCGTCGCGGGCGCGGAATCCGTCCTCGTCCCGCTCGGTCCATCCCGCCTCGTCGAGCAGGGCGTTCGCGCGCTGCTCGTCGTAGGGGTACGGCTGATGGTAGGCCTCGTCGTAGAACGGGGTGCCGGTCGAGATCGCGTTGCCCTCGTAGGGGAACACCCCGGCGTAGGCGCTGGTGACGATCCCGGGCGCGTCCGCGGCGTGCACCAGGGCGCGGCGCACCCGGAGGTCCGCCAGCGCCGGATGGGTGGTGTTGAGATCCAGGGCGAAGGGGACGCAGGAGTGCACGAAGTCCTGCGTCTCGATCCTCTCGTCGGCCTGCGCGGTGGGCACCGACTCCGGCGGCAGGTTGAATATCGCGTGCACCTTCCCGGAGGCCAGTGCGCCGTAGCGGGCGGTGTTGTCCTTGAGGAAGCGCCAGGTGAGCCGCTCGGCGTAGGCGGGGCCCTGGTGCTTCGCATCGGCCGGGGCGGAGGTGTGGTCGTCGTTGCGCACCATCACCACCTCCCGGTTGCGCCGCCACTCGAGGACCCTGAAGGGGCCGGTGCCCACCGGCGCCTCGCAGTTCTCGGCCAGGCCGCGCGCCATCGCCTTCGGGGACTGGATGCCGAAGAAGGCCTGCGCGAGCACGGTCAGCAGCGGCGAGTAGGGCCGCTGGAGCGTCACCCGCACCACGTGCTCGGAGAGGGACTCGGCGGAGACGAAGTACGGGGAGAGGTACAGCAGCGCGGTGGAGGACTGGGTGGCAGGGTCCATGATGTGCTCGAAGTTCGCGACCACGGCGTCGGCGTCGAGCACCTCCCCGTCGTGGAAGCGCACGCCCTGCCTGAGGGTGAAGTCGTAGACCAGGCCGTCCTCGGAGATCTCCCACGAGTCCGCGAGCCACGGCACCACGCTGCCGTCGGGCCGCATGGAGACCAGCGAGTCGAGGTACTGGCGGGCGATGTACGTCTGGGGCATGTCGCCGCTGTTGTG
>CAZHSL010000163.1:0-6209 GCA_964535185.1 uncultured Corynebacterium sp. | reverse complement strand
CGCGGTCCGCGCCGCGACCTCGTCGGCGAGATCTCCGGCGCTGCCCGCGAGGTCGGGATGCGCTTCGGCGTGTACTACTCCGGCGGTCTGGACTGGCATGCGCGACCCACCGACCCCCTGGTGCATGGGCTGGACGAGCCCGGTGCCGAGCGCCCCGACGGGCTGATCAACGACCGCTTCTCGGGTGCCCACCACGACTTCGTGACCACCGAGTACCAGGCCGGGCAGGCGCCGGAGGGCGAGGCGTGGGAGAACTGCCGCGGCATCGGTAGCTCCTTCGGCTTCAACCAGCTCGAGTGCGAGACCCAGTACCTCAACGGCGCGCAGGTGGTGCGGCACGTGGTCGACGCCGTCTCCCACGGGGCCGCGTGCTGCTGAACGTGGGACCACGGGCCGACGGCTCCCTGCACGAGCTGCAGGTGCGGGCGCTCGAGACCCTCGGCAGGTTCATGGCCGAGCACAGATCGCACCTGGCAGGTGCTCGCGGGCTCGGCGCGTTGGAGATCCCCGGCGCGCACTGGGCGCGTGCGGTCGAGAAGGACGGGCGCTGCCACGTCCACGTCTCGGGGGAGCAGGGCGCGCTGCGGATCGCCGCGGCAGACCTCCCGCCCGGGTACGACTGGCCCGCAGAGAGCCTCGAGGTGGTCCTCGGCGGCACGGACGCCCTGCCGACGGTGGTCACCGCGCTGGAGCGGTGACGGGGCCGGCGGCTCACTCGGCGCGGCCCGCGGTCTCCTCCTCGCGGTGGTTCGCCGCGGCGGCATCCTCCTCGCGGCCGCTGCCCACGGCGGTGCCCTCCTCGGGGCGGCGCGCCCGCGACCATTCGCTGAGCTCGCGCTCGCGGGCCCGGGTGTAGGGGACGAACAGCAGCGGGATCAGCCCGATCAGCGCGAACACGATCGGCACCCCGGCGGTGGCGAGGCGGATCGCCTCCTGCGCCTGCGGGGACTGCACCTCGGCGGTGGCGTCGTAGCCGCCGGCGGTGAGGATGGCCATGTACAGCACCATCTGCACCCCGGCGATCGGCGCCGTCAGCAGCGCCCGCACCGAGGCGATCGCCCCGGCCTTGCGCAGCCCGGTCTCGCGCTCGTTGTCGTCGATCAGCGCCGCGTCCAGCGCCGTGGTGGAGGTGGAGACCGTGTACCGGCCCGTCATGATCAGCAGGTAGCACAGCAGCACGTGCCACCAGGCCTGCGCCCACACCAGCAGCAGGGCGAAGCCGGCGAGGTAGGGGATCGCGGCGGCCCACATCGCGGTGCGCGAGCCCAGTCGCTTGATCGCGCGCGCGACGAAGGGCAGCAGCACCAGCACCACGACCATCGACCCGGTGTCCGCGAGGGTGGCCTGCGTGCCCGAGGAGCGGATCACGTGGTCCATGAAGTAGAGGAACGCCGTGAAGTAGATGCCCATCGGGGCCATGAACAGCATGCCGTGGAAGAACAGCGCCCAGAACGCCCGCATCCGCACCACCGAGCGGAGGTCCGCGAGCAGCCGGGCGGCGGTCACGGGCGCCTCGCCGCCGTCACCCTGCTCGTACAGCTCGGGCGGGTCGCGCAGGGCCCAGGCCGCGAAGGCGTAGACCGCGCCGTTGGCCAGCACCACGCCCATCAGCATCACGTTCAGGGTGATCCGTTCGGTGACCGCCCCGCCCACCAGCATCTGCGTGGCGACCACGGTCGCGACCGCGGAGATGACGTTCCCGATCCAGGCCCGCGCCACCTCCACATCGATGCGATCCTCGCGGGTGGGGGCGGCGAGGTACACGTAGCTGGTGGCGGAGATCAGGTACAGCGTGGCGGCCACGTCGAACAGGAACAGCTCCCCGAGGAACACCGCGAAGATCGCCGCCTGCGGCCAGGAGGAAGGCGTCCACGCCATGAGCACCAGCCCGAGCAGCAGGAACGGGATCGTCACCCGCATCACCAGCAGGAACTTCCCCTTGCCGGGCCGGTAGCGCATCTTGTCCAGCAGCACCCCGAACACCGGATCGTTCAGCACGTTCCAGATGTTGAAGAACAGGTACACCCAGCCCACGTACCGCGTGTCCAGCCCCACGATGTCCGTGTAGAACTTCACGTAGACGTTGTGGATGATCACCGAGCTCATCCACGCCGCCGGCAGCGGGGTGGCCAGCAGCAGCCGGCGCTTCAGCGGCATCGCCATCTCAGGCCCCTGCCGGCGCGCCGCGGGAGGTCATCTCAGCTCACCCGCACCCGGTGCTCCCCGGGCCCGGGCTCGAGCAGCACGGTGGCGCCCTCGCGGCGCAGCCGCTGACGCCTGCCGTCCACCAGGTGCTCCACCTCGTGTTCGGGCGGGATCCAGAACTCGCTCGGCGCCTCGGCGTCCCGGCCCGTCCAGGCGGCACGCCAGCCGCCGCCGGCGGAGGTGCCGCAGCGCAGCCCGCGCCCGGCCACGGCACGAGGTCGCGGCCGACGCAGCACCTGTGCCGCCTCGCTCGCGGCGAAGCCCGGCTCCCAGCACCAGTAGAACCAGCTCCATGCCCACTCGTCGAACATCTCCAGCTGCACCGCGGCGTGCCCGGCGATGCCCTCGTGCCTGCCGAACGCGCCCCATTCGCCGACGATCACCGGCACGCCGAGCCGCTCGGCGGTCTCCGCGGCGCGCGAGAAGATCGTGGTGATGCGGGTGTCGCTGGCCAGCGGCATCGCCTCGGTGTCCACCACGAGGTCGTACCCGTGGGGCGAGTACGCCCAGGCCGCATCCGCCAGCGGCGGCACCGGGGCGGGGATGCCGATGTTGCCGAAGTAGTCGTGCTCGCGCAGGATCAGCCTGGTCGGGTCGACGGCCCGCAGCGCCGCCACGATCTCGGAGTAGAAGGTGTGGATCGGGCCCTGTTCGATCTCGGCCAGCAGCGGGGCGAGCCGGTCCCCGAGGCGGCGGTGCAGGGCGGCGTCCTCGAGGTGGGAGAGCTGGGCGAGCTTCGCGGCCGGGTCCTCGAAGTCCGCGGCCACGGCCTCGAGGTCCTGCCCGGTCAGCTCCGCGAACTGCGCCAGGATCGCGCCGAACAGCTGCGGGGCACCGGTGCCGGGGGTGGGCTCGTTGAGCACGTCGTACCCGATCACCGCGGGATGGGTGCCGAAGCGCTCGGCGAGCATCGCCCACATCGCCGCGTACCGGGTGCGGATGCCCACCCCGTCGGCGGCGGGCGCGTCGGCCCAGAACGCGTCGAGGGCCTCGTGCACGGCGGGGGAGGAGAGGTACGCGTCCGACCACAGCGCGGTCTCCTCGAAGGGCTGCTTCGTCAGTGTGGCCCAGGCCGGGGCCCCGTCGCCGAACAGCTGGGAGAACAGGTCCTGGTGGCCGTCCAGGATCACCGCGAGGCCGGCGGCGTGCAGCTGGTCGAGCTGCGCGCCGAGCCAGCGCAGATGCTCCTCGCAGTACTCACCGGGCGCCGGTTCGACGGCCGCCCACAGCACGCCCAGCCGCACGCTGTCCAGGCCGATCTCGCGCAGCTGCGCGATGTCGGCCGTGGTCCACCTCCCGCGGAACGCCGACGGTTCGGCGGCCCCGCGCGATCCCTTCTCGACCAGGTTGATGCCGTGCAGGATGCGCTGTCGGCCGTGCTCGTCCACGAGCGCGGGCCCCTCCGTGGACATCGTCATTCCCGTGTCTCCTCCGACTCGTGGCCGTCCGGCGGCGGTGACGTCACCGTAGCCGCGGTCGGAGGCGGATGTGACAGATGTCGGAGAACTCGTCGGGACGGGAGCGCTCACCGGCCTCGCGCCGCGAGCTTCGCCATCAGGCCCGTCGGCGCCAGCCGCGCCGCGGTCCAGATCGCCTTGTACCGTCTGCTCGGCACGGACACGGCCCTGCCCCTGTCCGCGTCCCGCAGCGATTCCGCGACCACGCGCGGCGCCTCGAGCCACAGCCAGTCCGGGATCCCCTCCTCGCCCCGGGGCAGTCCCAGCCGGGCGTGGAAGTCGGTGTGGGTGTAGCCGGGGCACACCGCGGTGACGGTGACGCCGCGGGAGCGGTACCGGCTGCTGGCCCAGCGGGAGAACATCACCTGCCAGGACTTCGCCGCCGCATAGGTGGAGCGCGGCATCACCGCCGAGGCGGAGGCGATGTTGAGGATCGTTCCCGTGCCGCGCTGCAGCATCCCCGGCAGCGCCGCATGCATCAGCCGCATCGGCACCTCGACGTGGAGGCGCAGGTGACGGGCCTCGTCCTCGATGTCGTTCCGTTCGAACGCGAGGGGCAGGCCGAAGCCGGCGCTGTTGATGAGCACATCGACGGGGCGCGCCGCGTCGGAGAGCCGATGGACGACGGCGGCGATCCCGTCGGGGGAGGCGAGATCCGCACTGAGCACCTCGACCGTGCGTGCGCCAGCGCGCTCCAGCTCGTCGGTCAGCTGCTCGAGCCGTGCGGCGTCGCGGGCCACGAGCACCAGGCGGTCCCCGCGACGGGCGAGGGTGCGGGCGTACTCGGCGCCGAGCCCGGAGCTGGCCCCGGTGATCAGGGACGTCGTCGTCATGACAGGAGCCTAGCGGTGGGGCGGCGGCGTGGCGGGCGGACGACGGCGACGACGGCGGGCCGACGCCGACGCAGCACCCGGAGGGACGCCGGGAACCGGGCGCTAGGGGAATGGCGGATCCGCAAACGTGTGAACGAGTCGGGGCGACAGCCGGGGTGCGTCGGCCCGAGATGCTCAGAGAATTGCGGATCCGCACATCCGCTAACGAGCCGGGAGGTGGGCCACACCGGCGGCCCTGCCCCGTCGGAGTGCCCATGTGTACGATCGACAGCCAGTCCGGCATTGCAGCGTCGCGATGGCCTTCCCGCACCTCGTGAAAGACGTCGACCCCACGCCGTGTACTCCCTCCTGCTCGCGCTCATCTACATCGCCTTCGTCAGCCTCGGACTGCCCGATTCCCTGGTGGGCGCGGGCTGGCCCGTCATGCACCAGGACCTCGGAGTCCCGGTGGCCTTCGCCGGCATCATCACGATGATCATCGCGATGGGCACGATCGTCTCGAGCCTCGCCTCCGAACGGGTCACCCTCCGCTTCGGGGCGGGCGTGGTCACCGCGGTCAGCGTCGCCATGACGGCCGCCGCCCTGGTGGGGTTCTCGTTCTCCGACCAGTTCTGGATGCTGTGCCTGTGGGCGATCCCGTACGGGCTCGGCGCCGGCGCGGTCGACGCGGCGCTGAACAACTACGTCGCGCTGCACTACGCCGCCCGGCACATGAACTGGCTGCACAGCTTCTGGGGTGTGGGTGCCTCGATCAGCCCGTTCGTGATGAGCTACGCGATCTTCTCCGGTCACGGATGGCCCAGCGCCTACTTGGCGATCGGCCTGGTGCAGGCGGCACTCACCCTCGCTCTGCTGCTCAGCATCCCGCTGTGGGGCAAGGTCGATGCGGCCCGGTCCCGCAGCCGGACCGTGGAGACCCACGACCTCTCCGAGGACGCCCCCGCCGAGAAGGGCAGCGCCCCCGTGCCGCTGATGACGGCGCTGCGGGTGCCCGGCGTGGTGCTGATCCTGCTGGCGTTCTTCGCCTACTGCTCGCTCGAGAGCACCGCCCTCGTGTGGTCCGCGACGTACATGGTCTCCGAGCGCGGGGCGCCCCCGGCCGCGGCCGCCATGCTCGGCGCGCTGTTCGTGCTGGGCCTGACCGCCGGGCGCTTCCTGGCGGGCTTCTTCGCCGACCGGCTGGGGGACCGGACCATGATCCGCGGCGGGTTCCTCGCGATCGGTCTCGGCTCCGTGCTGCTCCTGCTGCCGCTGCCCACGGACGTGGTGGGCTTCGTGGGCCTGGTCATCGTGGGGCTCGGCTCCGCGCCCGTGTACCCGGCGATCATCCACTCCACGCCGGGCAACTTCGGCCGACGCAACTCGCAGGCCATCATCGGCATCCAGATGGCCTCCGCCTACGTGGGCTCCACCCTCGCCCCGCCGCTGTTCGGCGTGCTCTCGGCCTGGACCGGCATGTGGGTCTTCCCCGTGTTCCTCGCTGCGCTGATGGCGCTGGGCCTGGCGATGTCCGAGCGGCTGAACCGGGTGGTGCCGGCGGCGGGGCGGGCCTGACTCGGCACCGGGGCCCTCGCGGGCGTGTCCTGCCACGGTGGCGGAACTGCCTGTTGCGCTGGAAGGACGGCATGCTGGGCAGCCCGCCCCCGTGCGCACGCGGTCTCAGCGGTCAGCTTCTCGATGGCCGTCTCGAGCCTCTCCGAGCCGGTCTTCCAGT
>CAZHSL010000162.1:0-6260 GCA_964535185.1 uncultured Corynebacterium sp. | reverse complement strand
AGCACGAGCTCCACGAAGCCGCCCTGGCCCGGCTGCAGCGCCATCGCCTGGGAGCCGGTGCCCTCGGCGCGGTCCAGGAGGTAGCGACCCTCGCTCCAGACGGTGTCGAACTGGCCGCCGATCACGTGGAAGCTGCTGGGCCGCTGCGGCCCCGCGTCGAGCACCCAGAACCGCACCCGCTCCCCCGGCGCGGCCTCGAGCGGGGCATGCACGTACTGGTCGGCGTAGCCGTTGAGGACCACGTGCTCCGGCTCGCCGGAGGGCACCTCCTGGTCGTAGTACTCGCCCTGGACGAGCACGAAGCTGCGGTCCACCGCGCGCAGGGCCGGGTCCTCGATGATCACGGCCCCGTACATGCCGGAGGCGATGTGCGCGGAGACGGGCGCGGTCCCGCAGTGGTACATCCAGATCCCGGCGCGGGTGGCGGTGAAGGAGAAGGTGAGGCTCTCACCGGGGGCGAGGGTGCGCATCGGCTCGTCGGGCGCGTACTGCCCGGCGTGGAAGTCCATGGAGTGGCCCATGGTCCCGTCGTTGACGAGCGTGATCTCGAAGGTGTCGCCCACGCGCCCGTGCAGGACCGGCCCGGGGGCCGTGCCGTCGAAGGTCCACAGCTCGCGGCGCAGCCCCGGCGCGATCTCGTGCTCCTGCTCGGTGACGGTGAGGGTGACCTCGCGCGTCACCGGTCCGTCCTGCGGGGGCAGCGGTTCGAGGGCGGCGTCGTACGGCGCGGCAGCGGGGGCCGACGGCTCCGGTGCGGCGGTCGTGCCCTCTCCCGCCGGGCCCTCGGCGTCCTGCACGCGGAGGGTGAGGACCATGCCCATCTGCCGGTGCCCGGCCACGGAGCACCAGGCCTCCTGCCCCGCACCCACCACTCCGGCGTCCAGGCGGGCGCTCTCGCCGGGCGCGAGGCGCGGGGTGCGCGAGCCGTCCGCGAGCACGAGGTCGTGGGTCATCGCGTCGTCGGTGTTGTGCAGCTCGATGACCAGGTGGGCGCCCGCGGGGACGTCGATCACGGCCGGGTCGAAGCGCATGTCCGCCGCTGTCACCTGCACGACCTCGACGGGCGCCGCCTCGGACCCCGCGCCCGACGCCTCCTCGCCCTGCGCGTCCTGCGCCTGCGCGTCCCGTCCCTCCGCGAGCGGTGCGGGGTCGTGGGAGGGGACGAGGAGCGCGGCGGCGAGCACCGCCAGCGTGGCGGCCATCGCGGCGCCGGCGAGCAGGCCGCGCCGCTCCGTGACGCGCCGCCTGCCCGGGCGGTCCTGCCCGTCGGCCGTGCCCGCAGGGGCGGCCGGCCGCGGCGGGCCCAGCACGGCGCTCGTGACCGCGGTGCCCACGAAGACGAGCAGCGCCACCACCCCGAGCACGCCGCCGATCCGCCACGCGGCCTGCCAGCCGAGCGCGTCGCCGAGCCACAGCCGCACCACCAGGCTCAGGTGGAGCAGCCCCACCGGCACCCAGAACGCACTGCGGTAGGGCAGGGCGATGCGCAGCACCGCGGGCAGGATGCTCGTGGCGTGCGCCATGATCATCGACATCGTGTAGCCCAGCAGCACCGCGTGCACGACCGCGTCGTAGCGCGCCCCCTCCGGCGCCCCGACCAGCAGGAGGGCACCGGCCACGGACAGCCACACGTAGCCCGCGAGGATCGCACCGGCCATGTAGCGGGGCGCGCCGGTGCTGCGGATGGTGCGCCGTGCGACGTCGTGGCGCAGCAGCCAGGCCACGAGCGCGAGCAGCGCCGCGCCGAGCATCACCGCGCCGAGGTCCGCGTGCCACAGCCCCACCAGCAGGGCGAGGCCCACGCTCGCGGCGTGGACCAGCATGCGCGCGCCGGCGCGGGGCCCCAGGGTGAGCCGGGCGAGCTCGACCCGTTCGGCGGCGATGGTGAGGACCAGGAAGCCGATCAGCCACGGCAGCACCCGGTCCATGCCCGCGCCGGCCAGCCACAGGATCGCCCCGGGCACGGCGAGGAACGCGGCCAGCAGCTGGGTGAGCACGGCGTCGTCGTGCTGGCGCCGCCACAGCGGCAGGTACACGGCGGTGAGGGCCGCCGCCCCGGCGACCAGCAGGGACTGGCCGATCACGAGCGGGAGCGGGGTGGTGATCAGCGCGATCCCACCGGCCCCCAGCAGGCCGGGCGCGGCGAACCCGTACCAGCGCCTGAGCGCCGTCGCCCGCTCGAGCGCGATCAGGGTGCCGACGAAGCCGAGCACCAGCAGCATCCCGTGCACCTGCGGCAGGCGTGCGGTCGTGACCGGGGCGGGCAGCCCGAGCAGCAGCAGCGCCGCGTCCAGGCCGGCGAGGAGGCCGAGCCCGGCGGGGAGCATCCAGCCGAGGCGCCAGGAGACGCCGCGGCGGCTCATGCCGTCCGTGCCCTCAGCGCGAGGGTGCAGCTGCCGGGAGCGGTGAAGGGCGTCAGCTCGACGTCCACGGCGCCGCGCTCCCCCTCGGGGCCGACGGTCTCGAGGATGCCGTCGATCAGGCCGCGGTGGACGGCGCACACCACCTCGGGGTGCCGATCCGCCGCCTCCAGCAGCGGGCACTGCCGCAGCAGCGTCTCCCCCTCCGCGCCGGCCTCCTCGTCGGGGGCGAAGCCCTGCCCCTGCATCACCTCGAGCACGGTGCGGCGCGCGGCCTCGGCATCGGGGGCGGCGGGCAGGGCGGCGGCGACCTCGCGGCCCCAGTCGGTGCCCGCGCGGCGTGCGTCGGCCGACGGCTCGGGGCTGGTGCGGGCGATGCTCGCGGCCAGGACGCCGGCGAGCGCGGCGTACGGGGAGCTCTCCCCTGCCGTGAGCGGGCGCCACAGCCAGGCGGGACGGCCGCGGCCGGAGCTGCGTGCGCGCACGCGGGCCACGTACCCGTCGGCGAGCAGCTGCTCGAGATGACCGCGCACCGTGTTCTCGTGCAGCCCGGTCGCGCGGGCGAGGGCCGCGGTCGACACGGGCGCGCGCTGGGACTCGACGGTGCGCAGCACGAACTCCCGCGAGGAGGAGTGGCGTCGGCCGGTCGAGGCGGCACGGGGCCTGCTCGGCATATTTTCCACGGACAACACTGTAATATATCGCCGACGGCGCACCGCCCCCATCGAAGGAGAACCCCATGGCAGACATCCAGATCAACCGCTCCCAGGAGGAGGCGGTCGAGCAGCGCCCGGCCCAGCAGGGCTGCGCCTGCGGCGAGCATGACGAGGGCATCCCCGAGCTGGACGTGCAGACGATCCCGCACGCGGTGCGCCACGCCTCGATCTTCGGCGCACTCGAGTCGCTCTCCCCCGGCAATGCGCTGATCCTCTCCGCCACGCATGATCCGGTCCCGCTGCTCATGCAGCTCGAGGCCAAGCACGGGGACGCCTTCCAGACCGAGTACCGCGACCGCGGCCCGGAGCGCTGGCGGATCCTGGTGCGCCGCGCCGCCTGAATCGGGCAGCGCACCGCGGCCGCCTGGGCCGGGCAGCGCACCGCGGGCGCCCTGCTGCGGGCCGCACTGCGGTCAGGTGCCCGCGGCCGAGCGGCGCCTGGGTACCCTGGCCCGCGTGAAGATCCTCGTCATCGGCTCCGGTGGTCGCGAGCACGCGATCATCCGGCGTCTCGCCGCAGACCATCCCGCCCCCGAGCTGCACGCCGCGCCCGGCAACCCCGGCATCGCGCAGCTCGCCACCACCCACGACGTCGCCGTCGGCGATCTGGACGGCCAGGTGCGCCTGGCCGGCGAGCTGCAGCCGGACCTGGTGGTGATCGGCCCCGAGGCGCCGCTGGTGGCCGGGGCCGCCGATTGCCTCCGCGAGGCCGGGCAGACGGTGTTCGGCCCGTCGGCCGCCGCCGCGCACCTGGAGGGTTCGAAGTCCTGGGCGAAGGAGATCATGGCGGCTGCGGGCGTGCCCACCGCGGCGTCGGTCACCGTCACCGCGCTCGATCAGCTCGGAGCGGGCCTGGACCGGGTCAATCCGCTGGGCGACGTGCCCTTCGTGGTGAAGGCCGACGGTCTCGCCGCCGGCAAGGGCGTGGTGGTCACTGCGGACCGCGACGCCGCGATCACCCATGCGGAGGCGGTGCTGGCCGCCGGCGGCCAGGTGGTGCTCGAGGAGTTCCTGGACGGCCCCGAGGTCTCGCTGTTCTGCGTGAGCGACGGCACCCGGGTGGTGCCGCTGGCCCCGGCCCAGGACTTCAAGCGCGCCCTGGACGGCGACGAGGGCCCCAACACCGGGGGCATGGGCGCCTACTCCCCTCTCCCCTGGGCCCCGGAGGGCCTGACCGAGGAGGTCCTGGACAAGGTCGCCCGGCCGACGATCGCCGAGCTCGCAGAGCGCGGCATCCCCTTCGTGGGCGTGCTCTACTGCGGCCTCGCGCTCACCTCGCGCGGGCTGCGGGTGGTCGAGTTCAACGCCCGCTTCGGCGATCCGGAGACGCAGGTGGTCCTGGAGCGGCTCACCTCCCCCTTCGCCCCGCTGCTGCTGGCCGCCGCCCGCGGAGAGCTCGCGGAGGACGCGGAGCTGACCTGGAGCGAGGAGGCCGCCGTCACCGTGGTGCTCGCCTGCGCCGGGTACCCGGCGGCCGTGCGCACCGGCGATCCGATCACCGGGCTCGAGACCTGCGAGGCGCTCGGCGCGCACGTGATCCACGCCGGCACCGCCGTCGTGGACGACGCCCTGGTCAGCGCCGGCGGCCGGGTGCTGTCGGTGGTCGCCACCGGCGCCGACCTCGAGCAGGCCCGCTCCCGCGCGCTCGCGGCCACCGAGCAGATCGTGCTCGAGGGCAGCCATCACCGCACCGACATCGCCCGCCGCGCCGCCTCCGGGGCGCTCGGCACGAGCGAGGAGACCGCATGAGCACCACCGCACCCCTGGTCGAGGCCCCGCAGCTGACGGGCTGGGACCACATCGTCTCCGGGAAGGTCCGCGAGCTGTACGTCCCGTCGGGCGTCGCCCCGTCGGCCGCGCAGGAGGTGCTGGTGGTCGCCACCGACCGCATCAGCGCCTACGACCACTCCCTGCAGCCCGGCATCCCCGACAAGGGCCGCCTGCTCACCGGGATCAGCCTGTTCTGGTTCGAGCAGCTGGAGGACATCGTGCCCCACCACGTGCTCTCGGCCACCGACGTGCCGGAGGCCGTGGCCGGTCGCGCGGTGCGCTGCCGCGGCCTGGACATGGTGGAGCTGGAGTGCATCGCGCGCGGTCACCTGACCGGCTCGGGCCTGGCCGATTACCGCGCGGGCGGCTCCGTGGGCGGGCACGTGCTGCCGTCGGGCCTCGTGGAGGCCTCGCGGCTGGAACCGGCGATCTTCACCCCGTCGACGAAGGCCGGCCCCGGCGAGCACGACGAGAACATCACCGTCGCGCAGGCGCGGGAGCTGCTGGGCGAGGAGCTCACCGAGCAGCTGGAGTCCCTGACCCTCGCGGTGTTCGAGCGGGCGCGCCGGATCGCCGACGAGCGCGGCATCATCCTCGCCGACACCAAGCTCGAGTTCGGCCGCTCCCGCGTGGACGGGACGCTGATGCTCGGCGACGAGGTGCTCACCCCGGACTCGAGCCGGTTCTGGTCCGCGGACACCTACGTTCCCGGCCGCACCCCGCCGAGCCTGGACAAGCAGTTCGTGCGCGACTGGCTGACCTCCCCCGCCTCCGGCTGGTCCAAGGGCTCCGCCACGGCGCCGCCGGAGCTGCCGGCCGAGGTGGTCGCCCAGACCCGCGAGCGGTACATCGAGGCCTACGAGCGCCTCACCGGCCAGGAGTTCTGAGCGGGACGCTCCGCTCGGGCGAGGCGCTCACACCAGGACCAGCACCGCCGCGACCACGACCGCGACCCCGAGGGAGAGCAGCGCATCGGCCGCGCCGAGCGGCACCGGTCGCCAGAGCGTGCGGGGCCCCTCTCCGAGTCCCCGCGATTCGAGCGCGAAGGCGATCCGGTCCGCGCGGCGCACCGCGTCGACCAGCAGCGAGAAGGCGCAGCGGATCCGGTCGCGGGCGCGCAGGCGCGCCACCTGTCCCTGCGACGTCAGGGGCAGCCGGACCCGGTGGGCGCGCGTGATCGTCTCCCACTGCTGCGGCAGATCGTCCAGCACCCGGCGCCCGGCCAGCAGCGCATAGGCGTAGCGAGCCGGCAGTCGCGCATGCTGCTGCAGGCTCACCACGGTGCGCCGCGGATCGGCGGCCCGCGCGACCACGACCGCGCCGAGGCCGATCACCAGCGCCCGCAGCGCAAGGGCCGCTCCCAGCACGATCCCCTCCTCGGTGATCCGCACCGGCAGCTCGGGCCAGGGCTCGT
>CAZHSL010000161.1:0-6276 GCA_964535185.1 uncultured Corynebacterium sp. | reverse complement strand
CGAAGATCTCCTCGAGGAACGGGGCGCCGAACAGGGAGAGCATCGCGAGGTCCTCGAGCCGGTGCCCGCCGTGCGCGGCCGGATCGATGAGGGTCGCGCCGTCGGCCGTCCACATCACGTTGCCGGACCACAGGTCGCCGTGGACGCGAGCCGGCTCCTCCTCGCCTTGCCCGCTGACGCCGTCGAAGGCGCCGTCGGCGATGATGTCGATCGCCTCGTCCACGGTGTCGTGCCCGTCGGCGCCGAGCGTGCGGGTGACGTTGTCGGCCAGCGGCCGCAGCCGGTCATCGGCCCAGTACCCGGCGAAGTCCGCGTTCGGGGTGGTGGAGACGGCGAAGGGGCTCTCGAGCGGCCCGAACCAGGCCCCCTCGGCCGGGGTCCAGCCGAAGGAGGGTGCTCCGGCGTCGTGCAGCCGGGCCAGCCCTCGTCCCAGCTCGCGGGCGGCCTCGGCCGTGGGCGGCACCGCGTCCAGCAGCGCCAGCCGCAGCGTCTTCCGCTTCTCTTCGAGCACCTCGACCACGGGGACGACCTGCGGTTCCGCGAGCCAGCGAAGCCCCGCGGCCTCCGCCGCGAAGTATCCGGCGGGGGCATTGTCGGCGTTCTTCACGAAGTCTTCCATGGGGCCACCGTACGCAGAGTCGGTGCGGGCGGTGCCACTCGCCGTGTCGCGCCGCACGCGACCGGGCCCGGGCCCCTGCCCGCGCGGGCCTCAGCGGTCGATGCCGAGGGCCTCGGCCAGGGTGCCCCGCAGCACCGGCAGCACCCGCCGGTGCGAGGCGCGCGTGGCGGCGCGGGAGGCGACGTGCACGAGCATCGCGGTGCGCTCGTAGGCGGTCCAGGCCCACATCCGCTCCCGCAGCGCGGCGACGTCGGCGACCGCGGCCGGCACCTCGCCGAGCTCGCCGCGAGCCCTGACGTACTCATCGACGAACCGCGCGACCTGCTCCTCCGCGAGCGGGACGTACCAGGGTCCGCCGTGCACGGGCCCGCCGATGATCGCGAGGTCCCGCGCGGGGTCGTCTCCCTGTGCCCATTCGAAGTCGATGTACTGCACGCGCGGGTCCCCGCTCGCCGGGTCCGTGCCCTCCCACAGGATGTTCGTTGCGCACAGGTCGCCATGGCAGAGGGAGAAGCCGTCGAGCGAGGCGATCTGATCCTCGACCCCGGCGACCCGGGTCAGCGCCGCCTCGAGGAAGGGCTCGAGCCCGTGCTCGGCCAGGAGCGCGCCGTGCCGCTCCCGCCACGCCCCGACCTCCGCCTCGACCTCGGCCAGCAGCTGCGGGGCGCCGACGGGGACCGCCGCCCACGGCTCCGGCCCGACGCTCACCGGCCCCCGCCCGGGAGCGGGCACGGCGTGGAGGCGGGCGAGGAGGCGGGCATGGGAGCGCAGGTGCGCGCCGGTCCAGGCCCCGGGCGCGGCGGCGATACCGGGCACGTCGGTGGTCACGACGCAGGGATGGCCCAGCGGGCTCGTCGACGACTCGTCGTGCACGGCGATCGGGGCGGGCCCCACCTCCGGCGGGATCAGCGTCAATGCCGCGATCTCGTGGGCGAGGTCCTGATGGAGCTCCTCGGGGGCGACGTGCGGGACCCGCACGATCACTGCGGCACCCTCCTGGGGCGTGACGCGCCAGGCGGCGAAGCGCTCGCCGACGCCCGCGAGCGCCACGCGGGCCCGGCCGGAGAGCGAGGGCGGCAGCGCGGAGAGGTCCGGTCCGGGCGCTCCCGCGGGTGCGGCGTCGTCGGCCCCGAAGGGGGCGAGCGCCCCGCTGCGCCATGCCTCGGCGATCCGCTCGCCCATCGCAGGGGAGGCCGGGTCCAGGAGCATCGGCGTCGCCGGGTCCGGTCGCGCCGGGGCGCCCGTGCGCGGGTCCTGGGACATGGCTCCTCCTCGTGGACGGTCCCTCGATCCTATCGACGCGCCACGGTGCGGCGCGGTGCGAGCGGGCGGGGACCAGCGCCTGCGGCCGCCTCATGCCCCGGGCTCCTGCGGATACGATGAACCGTCCGCCGACCACCGCCCGAAGGAGTCCGTCCGATGGAGCTCGTCCTGCTCGCGATCGCCGTCGGCGTCGGGGTGGGGATGGTGGTCGGTGCGCTCGGTGCGGGCGGCGGGATCCTCGCCGTCCCGGTGCTCGTGTTCCTGCTCGGCATGCCCCCGCATGCCGCGACCGCCTCGAGCCTCGTGATCGTGCTGATCACGGCGCTGGCGAGCCTGCCCCACCACGCGCGGCAGCGGAACGTGGAATGGCGGGCCGGGCTCGTGTTCGCCGCCGTGTCGGTCGCCGGTGCGGTGGTCGGCTCACGGCTCTCGGCCCTGGTCCCGGCCGATGTGCTGCTCACCCTGTTCGGGATCATGCTCGCCGCCGTCGCGGCGGTGATGCTGCGCCGCGGATTGCGCACCCGGCGGACGGAGGACGCGGAGACCGCCGCCCACGGCACCGCCCCGCGCACCGATGCGGACGCCGCCGTCAGCTCGCACGACGACCCGGTGCTCGACCAGCCCGGCCCCGACGCCGTCGAGACGGCCGACGGGATCCACCACCATCACGGCGAGCCCGAGCTGCCGCTGAGCCCTGCCCCGCCGCCCTCCCCGCGACTGGGCGTCGTGATCGCCGCGGCCTCGCTCACCGGCTTCCTCACGGGCTTCTTCGGCGTGGGAGGCGGGTTCATCGTGGTGCCGATGCTGGTGATCGCGCTGGGCCTCGCGATGCGCCGCGCCTCCGGCACGAGCCTGCTGGTCATGGTCATCGCGACCGCCTCGAGCCTCCTCGCCCGCGTCGGCACCGACGTCGACATCGACTGGGTGACGACGCTCGTGTTCGCGGGAGGCTCCGCAGCGGGCGGGATGCTGGGCGGGCCGCTCTCGGCGAAGGCCCGCCCCTCGACCCTGACCCTGCTGTTCGCGGCCCTGCTCGCCGGTGTCGCCGCGGTGACCCTCGTCGAGACCCTCCTGTTCTGAGCGCCGCGGAGCGCCCGCGTGACCTGACCTCCCGCCCGGTGCCGTACCCTCCCGCCATGGACATCTCCCTCGCGCCGCTGCGCCCCGAGGACGCCGCCGCGATCGTCGCGGCCGAGGACGCGCTGACCGTGCGCTGGCTGAGCGGCGGGGAGAGCACGCTCGAGGGCACCGAGGAGTACATCCGCGGTCTCGACGAGGCCGCTGGGAACGGCGCCGGCAAGCGCGCCTTCGGGATCTGGGCCGATGGGCGCTGCGTCGGCACCGTCGACTACGACCCCGCCGCGCTCGACGGCCTCGAGCCCGGGGACGTGAACCTCGCCTTCGGCGTCGCGCCCGAGGTGCGCGGTCGCGGCGTCGCCGGCCGGGCCGTCGAGCTGGCCTGCGCCCTCATCGCCGAGCGCGGCGTCGGCTCCCGGGCCGTGATCCGCGCGGACGCCCGCAACCCCGCCTCGGCGCGGGTCGCGCAGAAGGCCGGCTTCACCTGGCTGCGGGACGTGCCGAGCTCCACGGAGACCGGCGAGGACGGCTCGCCCGTGATCCTGCGCGTATTCGGCCGGGCGCTCGATGCCACGGCAGGGTCGACTGCCGACGCGCAGGTCGTGATCGCGGCGGAGGTCCCGTCACTCGAGGAGGCGACCGCGCTGTACGACGCGGTGGGCTGGAGCGCCTACGCCGACGATCCTGCGACGCTGGAGCGCTCCCTCGCCGGCAGCGCCCACGTGGTCACCGCCCGCCGCGGCGGGGAGCTGCTCGGCATCGCTCGCGTGATCGGGGACGGCGCCACCATCACCTATCTGCAGGACGTGCTGGTGCGGCCCGAGGAGCACCGCACTGGGCTGGGCCGGCGCCTGGTCGGCGCCGTGTTCGCGCCCTTCGCACACGTGCGCCAGCAGGTGCTGCTCACCGATGCGGAGCCCGGCCAGCGGGCCTTCTACGAGGCGCTCGGCTTCACCGAGGTCCACGACCACGACCCGGCGCTGCGGTCCTTCGTCCGCCTGCGCTGAACCGGGCCGCGGGCCGCGCTGGTCACGCCTCGGCGCCGACCAGGCGCACCGCGTCGTCGATGAGCCGGGCCGCGGCCCGGGCGGTGCGGCCGTCGGTGTCGAGGGACGGGTTCAGCTCCACCACGTCCAGCAGGGTGAGCTTCCCGCTGCGGGCGGCGGCGCGGACGGCCGCAGCGACCAGCGGCAGCGGCACCCCGTAGGCGGCCGGCGCCGAGACGCCCGGCGCGACCGCGGCCGGCAGCACGTCCAGGTCGATGGTCAGGTAGAGCACGTCCAGCTCCGCCGCGAACTCCTCGACGAAGCACTCGATCCCCTCCGCGCCCGCCTCGAGGCACTGCTCGTCGGTCCACCACCGCACCCCGAGCTCCCGGGCGCGATCGAACAGCACCCCCGTGTTCGAGGGCTCCGCGATGCCCAGCACCGCATAGTGCAGCTCCCGGCCCACCTGCTGCTCCGCCGCCGCCATCTGCGCGAACGGCGTGCCGGACGTCGGCCGGGCCTCCTCGCGCAGATCGAAGTGCGCATCGAGGTTCAGCACGCCCCAGCGCCGGCCCGCGCGCGGCCCGAGACCCGAGCCGACCAGACCCAGGTACGAGGACCACGCCGTCTCGTGCCCGCCGCCCAGCACCACGGTCAGCCGCGCCCCGGCCCGGTCCAGCGCCGCCTTGGTCAGCGCCGCGGCCGCGGACTGCCCGCCCTCGAGGTCCTCGCCGAGCGTCTCCGCGTCGCCCAGATCGTGCAGGCCCACCTCACCGCGGGCGAGCGGGCCGTGCAGGGCGAGCGGCGAGAGCGCCCGGCGCAGCGCGGCGGGCCCGTCGGCCGCCCCCACCCGGCCGCGGTTGCGGCGCACCCCCTCGTCGGAGCGGAAGCCCAGCAGGGTCACGTGATCAGAGGCGGGATCGGGGCCCGTGCCGGGCTCCGCGTCCCCGGCACCGACCCGCTGCACCGCCTGGTGCCAGCGGGCGTGCTCGGGGCCGTCGCCGTCGTGGCGACCGGTCCAGGGGGTGTCGCTGCCGGGGGAGGTCGTCATCGAGGCTCCTCGTCTGCTCGCCGGGAGGGTGGGTTCGCCCATCATGGCACCGGCGAGGGCCGACGGCACCGCGCACGAGCCGGTGCGGGTCCGGCCCACCGGACAGCTCCGAGACCACCTGCACCGGCGGGGAATGGCATGCTGACCGCATCATGACCACCCCGAAAGTCCCAGCGGCCGACGCGACGCTGCGCCTGCTGACCTTCCTCGCCTCCCGCCGCTCCCCGGTGCCCGCGGCGCGCATCGCCGCGGAGCTCGAGCTGTCGCGCTCACGCACCTACGACCTGCTCGCCAACCTGGTCGAGCACGGCTACGTGCTGCACCTGGACCAGGAGCGGCTGTACGGGCTGGGGCCCGCCGCGCACGAGCTCTCCGGCGCCTACCTGCGCCAGGAGCCGCTGGCCCGGATCGGCCGGCGTGTGGTCGAGACGATGGTCGACGAGGTGGGGGAGTCCGGGCACCTCGCGGTGCTCCACGGCCGGGACGTGCTCTACGTGATCGAGGAGCGCGCCCGGAACCGGCCCAGCCTGGTCACGGACGTGGGGGTGCGCATCCCCTCCCATCTCACCGCGAGCGGCCGCGCGATCCTCGCCGCCCTGCCCGCCGCGCAGCTGCGTGTGCTCTACGGCCACGCCGCGGACTTCACCGCACGCACCGACGTGCCCGGCCCGTCCCGCCCGAAGGAGCTGCGCGAGCTGCTGGCCGGCGTGCGCCGCGAGGGCGTGGCCCGGGAGTCGGGGGAGGTCACCGCGGAGCTGGCCTCGGTCGCCGCCGTGGTGCGGGACCATGCCGGCTGGCCGACCGCGTCGGTGGCGCTCACCTTCGTGGAGCAGGCGACCGACGAGCCGCGGCGCGCGCTCTGCGAGACGGCGGTCCGCCGCGCGGCCGACGAGATCACCCGGCGTCTCGGCGGGAGGCCCGCGGAGCCCGCCCGCTCGTGACGGGCAGGATCGTCAGATCCCGAGCCATCTGCGCACGGATCCTGGCTCAGAACCTGACGATCCTTCGTCGCGCTGCGCGGACCGGCCGCTGCGCGGGCCGGCTGTCCGGGATGCCGGACAGCATCGCCGGGAACCCCCTCGACCGGCCCTGACGCGGATGGTGTCCTGGCGGGAGACAGCGCCCGCCCCGACCCCAGGAGCCAGAGATGACCCTCCCCGGAGCCCGCCCCGTCCGCGCGCCTCGCGGCACCGCCCTCACCGCCAAGTCCTGGCAGACCGAGGCACCGCTGCGCATGCTCATGAACAACCTCGACCCCGAGGTCGCCGAGCGCCCCGACG
>CAZHSL010000160.1:0-6279 GCA_964535185.1 uncultured Corynebacterium sp. | reverse complement strand
GCCTGGTCGTCCAGCGCCAGCTCGGCGCCGCGGACGTCACCGGTGGTGAAGCCCCAGGTGACGACGGGGGCCGCGGAGCGCTCGGCCATCGCGGCGACGAGCCGGTCCTCGGCGTTCAGCACGGCGCGGCCGTCCGGCGCGAGCGCTTCGACGAGCTCGCCCTTGGCGGTGGCGATCGCGTCCGCACCGCCGAACTCGCCCAGGTGGGCGGAGCCGACGTTGAGCACGAGGGAGACGTCCGGCCGGGCGATCGCGGTGAGCTGGGCGATGTGGCCGATCCCGCGCGCGCCCATCTCGAGCACCAGGAAACGGGTCCCGGCGGTCACGCGCAGCACGGTCAGCGGCAGGCCGAGCTCGTTGTTGAGGCTCCCGGCGGGGGCCACGGTGGGACCGGCGGCCGCGAGGATCGTGCCCAGCAGATCCTTGGTGCCGGTCTTGCCGGCGCTGCCCGTGACCGCGAGCACCACCAGCTGGGGGTTCTCCTGCCGGGCGCGGGCGAGCTGGGCGCGGGCCAGCGCGGACAGCGCCTCGCGGACGTCGTCGACCTGCACCGCCGGGACGCCGCGGTCCTCGCTCACCAGGGCGAGCGCTGCGCCCGCCTCCCGGGCGGCGCCGAGGAAGGAGTGGCCGTCGACGTGCTCGCCGCGGAACGCCGCGAACAGGTCGCCCGGGGCGATCTCGCGCGAGTCGATGACGGCCGTGCCGGTGACGAGCTCGTCACCGGTCGCGCCTCCCACGAGAGCGCCGCCGGTGAGGTCGGCGATCTCGCGTGCCGTGGTCTGGAGCATGTTCAGCGTCCTTCGTCCATGTCGTGGGCGTCCCCACGCGTCGTGTGCGCATCCCGCAGTGCATCCCGCAGTCGGAGGCGGTCATCGAACGGCTGGACGATACCGCCGATCTGCTGCCCGGTCTCGGCACCCTTGCCCGCGACGAGGATGGTGTCGGACACGTCCGCCAGATAGGCGGCCAGCGCGATCGCCTTCCCGCGCCCGTCCACGTCATGGACCTGCGCTTTCGTGCCCTCCGGGATGCCGCTGAGCACCTCGTTGCGGATCGCCGCCGGATCCTCGGTGCGCGGGTTGTCGTCCGTGACGATCACCACGTCGGCCAGACGTGCGGCGACCTCGCCCATGCGGGGGCGCTTGCCCCGGTCGCGGTCGCCGCCGGCCCCCATGACCACGAGGATCCGCTCGGTGCCGGGGACGCCGCGCAGCGTGGTGAGCGCCTGCTCGAGGGAGTCGGGGGTGTGGGAGTAGTCGACGATGCCGAGGATCGGGTCGGTCGCGACGGGCTCCATCCGGCCGGGGACCGTGCCGGCGCGGCCGAGCGCCTCGGTGACCTCGGCGCCGGTGTGGCCGATGGCGGCCAGCAGCAGATCGGCGGCGAGGGTGTTGGCGACGTAGTGCCGCCCGGGGAGCGCGGCCTGCAGGGTGCGGGTGCCGTCCGGTCCCTCGACCTCGAAGGTGGAGCCGTAGCCGTCGGGCCGGTGGGGGCCCGCGCGGTGGTCCGCCTCGACCCCCGCCCGCGTGGTGTAGGTGGTCACGGGGATCCGTGCCTCCCGGGCCAGGCGCCGCCCCCACTGGTCGTCCACGCAGACCACGCCGCGCCGTGCGTGCTCGGGTGTGAACAGCAGCCGCTTGGCGCGGTAGTACTCCTCCATCGTGCCGTGGAAGTCGAGATGGTCCTGCGTGAGGTTGGTGAAGCAGGCGACGTCGTAGACGACCTCGTCCGCGCGGTGCAGCACCAGGGCGTGGCTGGAGACCTCCATCGAGACCACCTCGACGGAGTCCTCGACCATCCGTGCCAGCAGGCCGTGCAGCTCGGGGGCCTCGGGGGTGGTGCGGACGGTGCCGATCGCGTGGTCGGCGCCCTGCGCGTCGCGGTAGCTGGTGCCGCTGGTGCCGATCGCGCCGGCGGGGACCGCGAGCTCGTGCAGGGTGCGGGTGATCGCGGTGGTGATGGAGGTCTTGCCGTTGGTGCCGGTCACGCCGATGGTGGCCAGCCGCTCCGCCGGGCGGCCCTGGACGAGCGCCGCGGCGGCGGCGGTGGCGCGGCGCGGGTCCTCGACCACCAGGGCGGGCAGGCCCGCGGCCTCGCAGCGCTCGCGCCCCTCGGGGTCGGTGAGGGCCATCGCGGCGCCGAGAGCGGCGGCCTGCTCGGCGAACTGTGCCCCGTGGGCGTTGGCTCCCGGCAGCGCGCACCAGAGGTCGCCCGGCTCCACGGAGCGCGAGTCGAGCGTCACGCCGCGCAGCATGGTCCCGGCGCCGCCGGGCGCGGTCGGGACGGGGGCGCCGAGGGCGCGGGCGAGCTCCGCCGCGGAGGCGCCGACGGCGCGGCGGGGCCGGGCCGGCTCGGGCGCGGGTTCGGTCATGGAGGTCATCGTCGGCTCACCACTCGTTCTCGAGCTCGCGGCCGGGCACGCCGGTGGGGGCGATGCCCTGGTTCTGGAGGGCGAAGGTGGTCAGCTCGGAGAAGGCAGGCGCCGCGGCGCGGCTGCCGGAGATGAAGGAGTTCAGTCCGAACACGAACACGCCCACCACGAGCTCCGGGTCGTCCGCCGGGGCGAAGCCGATGAAGGAGGCGGTGTAGGTGCCGTCGCCCACCTGCGCGGTACCGGTCTTGCCGCCGACGGCGTAGCCGTCCACCTTGGCCGAGGAGGTCTCGTCGTCCACCGAGTTGTCCATCATCGCGCGCATCGTGGCGGCGGTCTCGCTGGAGACGACGCGCGTGCTCTCCGGCTCCCCGAGGGGCCGGATCGAGCCGTCGGCCTCGCGGATGCCGGAGATGAGGGAGGGCTCGATCCGCACCCCGTCGTTGGCGAAGGTGCCGACCGCGGAGACCATCTGCAGGGCGTTGACGCTGTAGCCCTGGCCGAAGGCGGTCGTGTAGCGGGTGCGTCCGGTCCACTGATCGGGGGGATGGACCACCCCGGCCGACTCGGCCGGCAGCTCGACGCCGGTCTTCTCCCCCAGGCCGAAGGCCTTGAGGTAGTCGTAGCGGACCTCGGGGGTGAGGGTCTCGGAGACCTTCACGGTGCCGACGTTCGAGCTGTGCCGGAGCACGCCCGCGAGGGTGAGCCGCTGATCCGGGTGGTGGTGGGAGTCCTTGATGCGGTGGCCGTCGAACCACTCCTCGTAGGGGATCTCGTACTGCGTCTCAGGGGTGGCGGTGCCCTCCTCGATCGCGGCGGCGAGCGTGAACAGCTTCCCGGTCGAACCGGGCTCGAACACGCTGGAGATCGAACGGTTGCCGAGGTCCTCGGGTGCGAACTCGCCCGGCGTGTTCGGATCGAAGCTGGGGTACTCGGCGAGGGCGAGCACCTCGCCGGAGCGGGCGTTGTAGACGACCGCGCTGCCGCCGACCGCGCCCCACTTCTCGACGGCGCCGGCGACGGTCTGCTGCGCCTTCCACTGCAGGTCCCGATCGATGGTGAGGACCACGTCGTCGCCGTCGACCGCCGGGGTGGTCTCCTGGTGGCCGGTGGGGATGATCTGCCCCTGCGCGCCGCGCTCGTAGGTGGTCTTGCCGTCGGTGCCGCTGAGCTGGTCGTCGAAGGAGAGCTCGGTGCCCGCCAGCGCGGTGCCGTCGGCGCCGACGAAGCCCAGGATGTTCCCGCCGACGGACCCGGCCGGATACAGCCGCTCCGCCACCCGGTCCGCGCCGATGCCGGGGATGCGCAGCGCGAGCGCGGCGTCGCGCACCTCGGGCTCGACGCTCTTGAGCAGGTAGGAGAAGCCGGCGTCGCCCGTGAGCGCCTTCTCTGTCTTCGCCTCGCTCCAGCCGAGCACCGGGGCGAGGTCCTGTGCGGCGGCCTTCACGCCGGTGACCTCGGCGCTCTCGGAGTTCTCCAGGTACTGGTCGACCTGGAGCTGGTTGACCCACAGGTCGTAGCGCTCCACGGAGCTGGCCAGCGTGGTGCCGTGGCGGTCGGTGATGTCGCCGCGCAGGGCGGGGATGGTGCGGGTGACGGTGCGCTGGGCGATCGCCTCCTCGGCACGGGCGCTGGCATCCAGGCCCTGCACCCAGACCAGGCGCCCGGACAGCGCCAGGACGGCCACCAGGATGATGCTGATGAGCAGGCGGTGCCGGGTGGAGGGGTCGCCGATCCGGGCCGGCGGGACGAGGGCCCGGCGGGCGCCGCCGGGTCCCGGCCTCCGGGCACCTCCCGCGGTACGGGCGGTGGTCCGCCGGCTGCTGCGCGGTGGCGTCATCCTCAGGCCCCTTCGTTGCCCATGCCGTGGTAGGCGGTGGGCTCATCGTAGATCTGAGCCGGCGGCACGGCGACGCTCTCGGGCACCTCGGCCAGCTCCGGGTTGACCCCAGTCTGCGCCGCCGGGGACGTCTCGCCGATGATCTCGCCCGTGTCGAGGTCGATGTATGCCGGATCCGACACCGGGACCATGCCGATCTCGCGCGCCTGGCGCGAGAGCTCCTGGGGCGTGCCCAGGCGCTCGTTGGTCTCGGCGAGCGCCTGGCTCTCCTCGGTGAGCCGCTGCGACTGGGCCTCCAGGCGCGTGATCTCGTAGCTGGTGTCCGACATCTGGATGTTCAGGTAGAGCAGTGCCGCGAGGGTCGCCACGACGATCAGGGTGCACAGCATCGTGAACGGCATCGAGCTGCCGGCCGTCCGGGGGGTGGCGACGACCGTCAGTCCGGGTCGGGCGGCGGCGGAGCGCCGAGTCCCGCGGACCGGGCGCACCGCGGGTGCGTGAACGGCGGAGGTGCTGGCCATCTCAGTGTGCTCCCTGGTCGGATCGGGTTCGGGTCAGGGCCCGCAGTCGGACGGAGGCTGCGCGGGAGTTGGTGCCGCGTTCGGTGTCGTCGGCCTGGAGGGCGCCGCGCACGAGCGCGGAGAAGGTGGGCTTGTGCTCCTCGAGCTCGACCGGGAACCCGGGCGGCGCCGAGGAGCGGGTGCGACGGGTGAACGCCGTCTTGACCAGGCGGTCCTCACCGGAGTGGTAGGACTCCACGACGATGCGTCCGCCGACGTGGAGGCAGTCGAGCGCGGACTCGACGGCGGAGGCGAGGATCTCGAGCTCCTCGTTCACGGCGATCCGCAGCGCCTGGAAGGTGCGCTTGGCGGGGTGGCCGCCGCTGGCCCGGGAGGCGGCGGGGATCGACTGCTCGAGCAGCGCGACCAGCTCGCCGCTGCGGGTCAGCGGCGCGTCCTGGCGCTGTGCGACCAGGCGGCGGGCGATCCGCTTGGCGAAGCGCTCGTCGCCGAGGTCGCGGAGGATGCGGGCGAGCTCCGCCTCGGGCAGATCCCGCAGCAGGTCGGCGGCCGTGGGTCCGTCGGAGGAGGGGTCCATCCGCATGTCCAGCGGGGCGTCGACGGCATAGGAGAAGCCGCGGTCCGCGGTGTCGATCTGGAAGCTGGACAGACCCAGGTCCATCATCACGCCGTGCGCCCCGGGCAGCCCGAGGTCCTCTAGCACCTCGGGGATCCGGTCGTAGGTGGCGTGCACCAGGGTGGCCCGCTCCCCCACGCCGTCGCGGTGCAGCCGTTCACGGGCCAGCTCGAGGGCCTGCGGGTCGCGGTCGATGCCCACCAGGCGCGCGTGGGGCGCGGCCCGGAGGACGGCGGAGGCATGCCCGCCCATGCCGAGCGTGGCGTCCACGTGGATCGCACCGGGCTCCTGCAGCGCGGGGGCGAGGAGCTGGACCGAGGCCTCCAGGAGGACGGGGCGATGCCGGTGCTCGGCGGGTCGCTCGCTGTGCGGCTGGTCCATCTCACCCCTCCCCTCGGTCGGTGCTGTCGTGCGATCTGTCGTGGTGCGGGTTCTGCGGCCCGTGCGGTTCCGCGCCCCGTGCGCGGCGCCGTCCTGCCAGATTCCCCGTCGTTCCCGACCCGCCACCGGGGAAGTTGCGTCGGGGCGGGAACGACGAGAGGTCTCACAGGACGGAAGGTCCTTCGGGCCGTGCTCAGAACAGGCCGGGGATCACCTCCTCGGAGGTCTCCGCGAAGCCCTCCTCCTTCTGCTCGAGGTAGGTCTCCCAGGCCGGGAGCGACCAGATCTCGAGGCGGTCCAGAGCGCCGATGACGGCGCATTCCCGGTCCAGGTCCGCGTAGGTGCGCAGATGGCCCGGGATGGTGATGCGGCCCTGCTTGTCCGGGATGACGTCCTCCGCACCGGAGAGCAGCACGCGCAGGTAGTCACGGGTGCGCTTGTCGGTGGTCGGCGCCCGACGAGCCTCCTCGAGCTTCTGGCGGAACTCCATGAGCGGGTACACGGCGATGCAGTGCTCCTGTCCACGAGTCATGACCAGTCCCGAGGCGAG
>CAZHSL010000159.1:0-6284 GCA_964535185.1 uncultured Corynebacterium sp. | reverse complement strand
CTGGACCGTGGTGGAGAAGATCCTCGAGGGCGAGGAGCAGCTGCCCGGGGACTTCCCCTGCGCGGGCACCACGGGGTACGACGCCCTGTGGCGGGTGGGCGGGCTCTTCCACGATCCGCACGGCGTGATCGGTCTGACCCATCTGTGGCAGCGCCGCACCGGCGATCTGCGTCCCTTCGACGAGGTCGCCCAGGAGTCCACCGATCTGATCGTCTCGACCAGCCTGTGGGCCGAGATCGAGCGCCTGACCACCCTGGTCCACCGGATCTGCCAGGAGGACATCCGGCTGCGGGACACCACGCGGCGGAACATCCAGAAGGTGGTGATGGCGCTGCTGGCGTCGATGGACCGCTACCGCGCCTACATCGTGCCGGGAGAGCCGGCGCCCGGCTCCGAGCGCTCGGTGATCGACCAGGCGGCCGCGCGGGCACGGCGGCGTCTGGGCGATGACGAAGACGTCGTCGCGACGCTCGCGACCGTCGTGGCCCTGGTCTGCGGGGACGAGGTGGGCAGTGCGGGCCGCACCCGCAGCGCCGAGCGGGACGAGGTGGTGGTGCGGTTCGCGCAGACCTGCGGCCCGGTCCACGCCAAGGGGCTCGAGGACACCGCCTTCTACCGGTACACCCGCTTCGTCGCCGTGAACGAGGTGGGAGCGGATCCCGACCGGATCGGTGTGGACCCCGACGAGCTGCACGATCATGCGCTGTCGATGGTGCGGAACCGGCCCGATGCCATGACCACTCTGTCCACGCACGACACCAAGCGCAGCGAGGACGTGCGGGCGCGCCTCGCGGTGCTCACCGAGCAGCCTCTGGAATGGGCGGTGGTGGTGCAGGAGCTGGAGCGCGCGACCGCCGCGCATCGCGGGGACCGGGTCGACGGGGCGATCGAGCTGCTCCTGTGGCAGGTCCTCGCCGCCTGCTGGGAGCTGCCCGGCGCGGCGACCGCGCCGCTGACCGCGCAGCGGCTCGACCAGTACCTGCTCAAGGCCGCGCGGGAGGCGAAGAGCCGCACCACGTGGACCGAGCAGGACGAGGACTACGAACAGCAGGTGCTGGCCCTGGGACGGGCCGCCCTCGACTCGCCGGCGGTCGACGCCGTCCTCGCCGACTGGACGCGCCGCACCTTTGCCGCCCAGCGCGCCGCGATCCTGGGCCAGAAGCTGGTGCAGCTGACGATGCCGGGCGTGCCGGACGTGTACCAGGGCAACGAGACGGTCGACTTCTCGCTCGTGGACCCGGACAACCGCCGCGAGGTGGACCATGCGACCCACCAGGAGCGCCTGGCGAGGATGATCGCGGGTGCGGGCCCCGACGGGATCGGGGACGAGAAGCTGTGGCTGACGCATCGCGCCCTGGTGCTGCGGCGCGAGCGGCCGCAGCTGTTCCAGGGCCGGGATGCCGCCTACCGTCCGCTGCCCACCACGACCGGGCACGCCGTCGCCTTCGGCCGTGCCGCGGGCGAGGGGCCCATCGAGGTGGTCACCGTGGTGACGCGCCTCGCCCACGGCCTCTCCCAGCGCGGCGGCTGGGGCGACGCCTGGATCGCGCTGCCCCCGGGCCGCTGGCGCGACGCCCTCACCGGCGCGGAGGTCGACGGCGGGCAGCCACGGCTCGAGGCACTGCTGCACGAGTGGCCGGTCGCTCTCCTGGTGCGGGTCGGAGGACAGGAGGACGACCGATGAGCACGTTTTCCGCCCCCGTCCCCGCCCGCGACTACGGCGCCTACCGGGTGTGGGCGCCCGATGCCCGGCAGGTGAGCATCCGCGTCGACGGCGCCGAGCACACGATGCGGGCGGAGGGCGAGGGCTGGTTCACGCTCCCGGAGGTGCCCGCGACGCCCGGTGCCCGGTACGCCTTCCGCCTCGACGACTCCGAGCTGTGGCTCCCCGACCCCCGCTCGCTGTCCCAGCCCGACGGCGTGCACGCCGACAGCGAGGTCGTCGACCCGACGGCGCTGCGCGAGGAGACCTCCTGGGCGGGACGCGAGCTGCGCGGTCGCGTCCTGTACGAGCTGCACGTGGGCACCTTCACCCCGGGGCCCGACGGGCGGGGCGGCACCTTCGACTCCGCGATCGGGCGGCTCGACGAGCTGGTGGGCCTCGGCGTCGACGCGGTGGAGCTGATGCCGGTGGCCCCGTTCCCCGGGGACCGCGGGTGGGGCTACGACGGCGTGGGCCTGTACGGCACCCATGCCGCCTACGGCGGTCCGGCGGGGCTGGCGCGCTTCGTCGCCGCGGCCCATCGGCGGGGGCTCGCCGTGGTGCTCGACGTGGTCCACAACCACCTCGGTCCCGCCGGCAACTACCTGGGCCTGTTCGGCCCCTACTTCACCGACCGGCACCACACGCCGTGGGGGTCGGCGATCAACCTCGACCAGCCCGGCTCCCGCCGAGTGCGCGACTTCCTGCTGGGCAGCGCGCGGCAATGGCTCGTGGACGTGGGCCTGGACGGCCTGCGGCTC
Source organism: uncultured Corynebacterium sp. (assembly GCA_964535185.1). GTDB lineage: Bacteria > Actinomycetota > Actinomycetes > Actinomycetales > Dermabacteraceae > Brachybacterium. The sequence continues at coordinate 3,821 of CAZHSL010000159.1, read as the reverse complement.
GACGCCGTCCACGAGCTGCGCGACGAGTCCGAGCCGCATCTCCTCGCGGAGCTGGCGGACGCGGTCGCGGGCTGGGAGGCGGAGACCGGTCGGCCGCTCACGCTGATCGCGGAGTCCGACCGCAACCAGCCCGCCACCGTCACCCCCATCGCGCGGGGCGGCCTCGGCATGGACATGCAGTGGGCCGACGACGTGCACCACGGCGTGCACGCCTGGATCACCGGCGAGCGCTCCGGCTACTACGCCGACTTCGGCAGCGCCGAGGTGCTCGGGACCGTTCTCGAGCGCGTGTTCCTGCATGCCGGCACCTGGTCGAGCTTCCGCGAGGAGGTGTGGGGCGCCCCGGTGGATCCGGGCTCCCCCGACTACGACGCCCATTCCTTCGTGACCTTCCTCCAGGACCACGACCAGGTGGGCAACCGGGCCGCCGGCGACCGGATCCACCACGGGATCTCCCCCGGCGCCCACGCGGCGGCGAGCGCGCTGATCCTGCTGGGCCCGGGCACGCCGATGCTGTTCCAGGGCGAGGAGTGGGCGGCCTCGACCCCCTTCGCCTACTTCACCGCGCACGACGAGGAGCTGGGGGCGCTGGTCACCGCCGGGCGGGTGGAGGAGTTCTCCGCCATGGGCTGGGCCGAGCAGGTCCCCGACCCGCAGCTGCGCTCGACCTTCGAGACCTCGATCCTGCGCTGGCAGGAGCGGGAGCAGCCCGGGCATGCGCGGATGCTGGAGTGGTACCGCACGCTGATCGCGCTGCGCCGCACGCACGCGGAGCTGCACGATCCCTCGCTCGCGGCGACGTCCGTCGACGTCCTCGCGGAGGAGACGGTGCTGCTGCGCCGCGGCGGGCTGGCCGTGCTCGCCCATCGCGGTCCGGGCCCGTCCGCGGCGGGGCCGCGCGCCGCCGAGGTGCTCGCCTCCTTCGGCGCGGTGTCACGTCATCCCGACGGGGCGCTCGGCCTGGACGGGGAGGGAGCCGTCGTGCTCCGGCCCGCCGCCGGGAGCTGACCGGGCCGCGACACGGGCCGCGGGGACCGGTGCCCGCCGGCGGGCCGGGGCGCGCTCAGGTGGCGGCGTCGGCCGCGCCGGGTCGCAGCAGCGCTCCCCCGTCGTCGGTCAGCGAGGCGAGACGGGACAGGGCGCGCAGGTACTTCTTGCGGTACCCGCTGCGCAGCAGCTCGTCGGAGAAGAGATCGTCGAGGACGCCGGGGGCGGCACCGCCGTCCTGGGAGGCCAGCACCGGCACCTCGCGGTCGTAGAGCCGGTCCACGAGCACCACGAAGCGCAGCGCGTCGTGGTGATGGGCCAGACCGTGCATCCCGGTGACGTGCGCCGCGGAGACGTCGTCGATCATCGCGCCGTAGCGGGAGGGGTGGACGGAGGTGAGGTGCCGGAGCAGGGGGTCGAAGCGGTCGAGGGTGGCCTCGCGCATCTCGTCACCGCTGCGGACCACCTCGTCCTCGGGCAGCGTCGCGATCTCGGTGGCGCCGTCGCGGCGGCGGTAGTCCTCACCGTCGATCCGCAGCACCTCGAAGCGCTCGGCCATCGCCTGGATCTCCCGCAGGAAGTCCTGTGCCGCGAACCGCCCCTCGCCGAGCGCGTCGGGGAGGGTGTTCGAGGTCGCCACGATCGCGACCCCCCGGTCGGAGAGCTCCCGGATCAGCCGGGTCATCAGCAGGGTGTCCCCCGGGTCGTCGAGCTCGAACTCGTCGATGCACACCAGCACGGACTCGCCCAGCAGGTCGACCGCCCTCTGGAAGCCGAGCGCGCCCACCAGGTCGGTGTACTCCACGAAGGTGCCGTAGACCCGGTCGCCGTCGACGGCGTGGAACAGGGAGGTGAGCAGGTGCGTCTTGCCCACGCCGAACCCGCCGTCGAGGTAGATGCCGCGCGCCGGCTCCGGCTTCTTCCGCCGCAGCTTCGCCAGGAAGCCGCCGCGCGGGGCGCCGAGCTCGGCGGCGAAGGCGCTCACCCTCCGCTTCGCCTCCTCCTGGGAGGGGTGGGCCGGGTCGGGGACGTAGTTGTCCAGCCGTGCCTGCGCGAACCGCGGCGGGGGCACCAGATCCGCGAGCAGTCGCTCCAGGGACGGGTCGGGCCGGCGGTCGCAGAGAGCTTCGGTCACGGGGATCAGTGTAGAGGCCGCGGCGGCGCGTCCGGGCGGCGCCCCCGCGCTGCCGGTCGGGGCCGGCCCCGAGGGCCGGCGGGGCGCGGGCCCGGGGTCACAGGCGCAGCCCGATGGAGCCCTCGAGAGCTGCGGCGGCGGGGTCCCGCACCGGCACGCGGATCTCCCCGTCGGGGATCTCCAGTCCGAGCTCCCGCACCAGGTACTGCGCGAGCCTGCGCTCGTAGCGGGCCGGATCGGTGTTCCACTCCCGGGTGTGCGAGGCGCCGGGGACGGGGACGAACTCGATGAGGTCCGGTCGCAGCGCCGCGAGCTGGCGGCTGGGCGCGGGCGGGACGGTCTCGTCGTCCAGCGCGTGGAACAGCAGGGTGGGATGGGTGAGGTGCTCGGCGTAGTAGGGCGGGGTCATCTCGGCCAGCGCCAGCGGCTCCCGCAGCTGCACCATCCGCGCCCCGATCCGCGAGGTCATCATCCACAGCGCGAGCTCCCGCATCCGTGCCGGGGCCTTCAGCGCGGTGGCGTGGTAGATCAGGATGTCCTGCCAGTCGACGGCCGGGGAGTCCAGCACCAGGGCGGCGATGTGCTCGCGGTGGGCGGAGCGGACCGAGGTGCGCAGCGCGATGCCCCCGCCCATGGACCACCCCATCAGCACGATGCGGCGCGCTCCGTGGGCGCGGGCGAAGTCGATCGCGGCCTCGGTGTCCTCCCATTCCGCGGAGCCGAGGTGGTGCATGCGGTCCGCGGAGGCGGGTGCGCCGACGTCGTTGCGGTAGGTGATCGCGAGGCTCGTCAGGCCCAGCCGGTGCAGCAGCGGGATGACTCGCAGCGCCTCGCCGCGCGCGGATCCGTGGCCGTGGATCAGGATCGCCCAGGTGTCCTCGTGCCCGGTCGCGGAGCCGTGCTCCTCGTCGGGGCGCACCAGCCAGGCCGGCATGTGGCCGACCGTCGACTCGACCGTGACCTCCTCGGTGGCCAGGCCGTGGGCGGTCTGCGGGGTGCCCGCCCAGTAGAAGCCGTTGCTGCGCGCACGGTCCACCCGCAGCGGCTCCTCCGTGTCCACCGCGAGCACGGGGCGGGAGACGGTGGTCGGGGTGGGGCGCCCGTCCACCGGGCCCAGGCGCACATGGACGGTGCCTCCGCCCTGCCGCAGGGCGAGCAGCCCGCCGCGTCCGGTGGTGCGGGTCTCGTCGAGGTGGACGCGATCGGGGTGCACGGCCCGCACGGTCACATCGGACAGGCCGCGCAGGCTCTCCCGGGGCACCAGCGGCAGCCGTGCGAGCACGCGGGCCCCCACCGTGAGGGCACCTGCGCTCAGCGCGAACATGGTGGCCGCACCCACCGCGCCGTGGACCAGGACTTCCGACCATCGGGCCTGATCAGGGCGGTGCGGGAGCGGGATCACGCGGCGGATCGCGTCGAGGCGGGAAGCGGTCGGGGACGGGGCGCGCGTCATACCGCGCATCCTAGCGGCGAGCTAGGATCGGGACTGTGAACACCTCGTTCACCGTCGTTCTTCACGAGCGCGTCGGGCGGCTCTCCCCCTGTGCGAGCGGAGCTGCTCGACGTCACAGATCGGAGGCTCCGCAGATGTCCACCGAACCCATCGGATCCCGCCCCTACCCCCTGTCGGTGAGCGATCTCGAATGGCGCGAGCGCCTCTCCCCCGCCGAGTTCCAGGTCCTGCGCGAGGGCGCGACCG
>CAZHSL010000158.1:0-6347 GCA_964535185.1 uncultured Corynebacterium sp. | reverse complement strand
TCCGCCGACGATCGATGCGCCGCTCGGCCTCGTAGGCGAGGAAGGTGGGGACCTCGGCACCGCCGGCGGGGATGACGCCGAAGGGCAGACCGATCGCGGTGCCGCGCGCCCAGGCCGGGGCCGCCTCGACGAACTCCTTGCGGCTGAGGAACGGCCGCCCGCCTCCCTTGCGCACACGCAGGTCCTCGCTCTCGCGCCGCACGCGCGAGGCGATGAACAGCACCTCGCCCAGAGCGAGCACCGCGACGGTGACGGTCACCAGGGAGATCCCGTCGAACAGCTGCGGCAGGCCGAGGGAGAAGCGCGGCAGGCCGGTGACGCCGTCGACGCCGATCACCGTGATGCCGATGCCGAACACGAGTGCGGCCAAGCCCTTCAGGGCGTTGTCGGAGACCACCGAGGACGTGGCCACGAAGGCGAACAGCGCCAGGGCGAAGAACTCCGCCGGCCCGAAGGCGGAGGAGAGTGCGACCAGGGTGGGTGAGAGGAACACCACCAGGATCGAGGCGATCATGCCGCCGACGAACGCGCCGATCGCGGCCGTGGCCAGGGCCTGCGGCGCGCGACCGTCGTTCGCCATGCGGTGGCCCTCGAAGGTGGAGGCGATCGCGGAGGCCTGACCGGGCGTGTTCAGCAGGATCGCCATCGTCGAGTCGCCGAATAGCCCGCCGAAGTACACGCCGGCGAAGAGGATGAACGCCGCGGTGGGATCGAGGGCGAAGGTCATCGGCAGCAGCAGCGCCACGGCCATCGACGAGCCGAGGCCGGGCAGCACGCCCACCGCGGTGCCCAGGAGGCAGCCGACCACCACCCACAGCAGGTTGATCGGGGTGAGGGCTCCGGCGAATCCCTGCATGAGCAGCTCGAGCTGTTCCATCAGAAACCCCCTCCCAGGATCCCGGAGGGCAGGTTCAGGCCCAGCCCGGTGCCGAAGATCAGATAGACGACCGAGCTGAGGAACAGCGCGACCACGATGTCGAAGAGCGGGCGGGAGGAGCCGAAGCCGCGGGCGGTGCACCAGAACACGAGCGCGCCGGCGAGGATCCAGCCCAGCCACGGCAGCAGCAGGGCGAAGGCGAGGAAGCCGCCGACCACCCAGGCCAGGGAGGCGAAGTCCGAGTGGGTGCGGAAGCGCCCGCCCGAGGTCCCGTCGACGGGCTCAGGGGTGCGGAGCACCCCCAGGGCGAGCAGCACGGACAGCAGCAGACCGGCGGCCCCGAGCAGCACGGGGAAGAACCGCGGCCCGGGGAACTCCGCGTCGCCCGCGGGGATGACCGCGGCTCCGATCACCAGGAACAGGCTGAACGCGGCCAGCAGCACCGGCATCAGCAGAGCGGAGCGGCCGTGCCAGAAGCCGTGGTCGGAGGTCGTGTCGGCGGGGCCTGCGCCGCCGGCCGCCATGGACGCCTCGGCCGCGGGGGCGTGGCCCTCGACGGGATCGTCGGGGCTGGTGGTGGTCTCGTCGGTCATCCCCGGATCTCCTCGAACAGGCTCGCGATCCGCTCGGTCTCGCTCTCGATGTACTCCGCGAGCCCTTCGTGACCCAGGGGCACCTCTCGCCAGTAGTACCGCTCCACGGCGTCCTTCCATTCGGGCGTCCGGGTGGTCTCCTCGATGAGCGCTTCGAGCTCGGCGAGCTCCTCGTCGGTGGTGATCGGCGGGGCGAACATCGCCCGCCAGTTGGTGAGCGTCACGTCGTACCCGAGGTCGGGGAGCGCGGGGATGTCCACACCGTCCAGGGGCTCCGGCGCGACGATCCCGAGCCCCCGCAGCCGCCCCGCCTGCACCTGCGGCAGCATGTCGGCGAAACCGCCGGCGGTGGCCTGGGCGGTGCCGTTCAGGAGCGCCTGGATGGCCTCGCCGCCGCCGTCCGAGGGGATGTAGGTGGTCTCCGCCGGCGCGACCCCGGCCGTGAGGGCGAGATCCGTCATCACCAGCTGGTCGAAGGAGCCGCCGCCGGTCCAGGGCAGCTCGGCGGGCGCCTCCTGCCACGCCGCGATCAGGGAGTCGAGGTCCTGGTGGGGGGAGTCTGCCGGTACCGTGATCATCGCGAACTCCTCGACCACGCGGGCGATCGGTGTGACGTCGGTGAGCACGGACTCGGTGCCGAACTGGATCTGGGCCGCGATCTGCCCGGTGCCGCCCACCATGAGCGTGTTGGGCCGGTTCTGCTGGGCGACGTTGCCGATCGCGATCGTTCCGCCGGCGCCGGGGACGTTGACCACCTGCACGTTGCCCACCAGGCCATGAGCCCGCATGGCCTGCTGCATCTCCCGCTGGAAGGCGTCCCAGCCTCCTCCGGCCGCGGCTGGAGCCACCAGGGTGAGGTTCGAGCGCACGTCCGTGCCGCCGGAGGCGGAACGGATCGACTGGTAGGCGGCGGCGCCGATCACCGGCGCGGCGAGCACGCCGAAGCCGATGCTCAGCGCGCGGCGGCGGCCCGGGTTCGGCGGCGGGGCGGCTTCCGTCTTCTCCGAGGATGCGATGGCACGTCTCCTTCGTCGGGCGGCGCGCATCACGGTGTGCGCCACAGTGCGCTGGGCAGGCAGTGTACCCATGAATCGCCGTCATGGTGTGCCCGCTCGCCGCTGGTCGGCTAGGGTGCCCGAAAAGCCCCGGAGAAGGAGCAGACATGGCAGTCCTCGTCGCCGGCACCGACACCCCCGCGGGTCAGGCCGCCTATCGCTTCGGGATCGAGGAGGCCCGCCGCCGCGGCGAGGACCTGATCGTGTTCGTGATGGAGGGAGAGCATTCCCCGTCCCCGGACCTGGGCGCGGTGAAGGAGTCGGTCGAATTCCCGGACGAGCGCACGCAGTCCCCCACCGGTGATCTCATCGACCGGGCGGAGGGCGAGGACGTCTCGGCACTCGTCATCGGGGTGCGCCACCGCTCGGCGGTGGCCAAGCTGTTCCTCGGCTCGGCCGCCCAGCAGATCATCCTCGAGGCGAACAAGCCGGTGCTCTGCGTGAAGGCCTGAGCGGGCCGCGGCCCGGTCCCCGTCACGCTCCGCTACGCAGGGCGTCGTCCGGCCCAGAGGCCCGGGATCAGCCGCGCCCCACCGGGGCGCTGAACACCCACACGTCCCCCTCGTCACCGGTGACCGGATCGAGGGTCCCGGCACGTATCCCGGCCCCGGTGCCGGCGACGGTCTTGAACACGTTGCGGGCGTACTCGTTCTCGATGCCGAGCTGGTCCGAGACCTCCGTCGCCCACTGCTCAGCCTCCCGGACATCGTCCATCTGCCACATCTCGGAGGACTCGTACCCCTCCCGGAACACCGACTCCGCGCCGTCCAGCAGCGACCCCTCATTGAGGGGGATGTCCGTGCCCGGGTAGGTCCAGTCGTCCGGCAGCGCCGGGAAGATCAGGCTCGAGGCGTCCTCGATCCAGCCGAGCGGCGTGATGGAGACCAGGACCCGTGCGTGGCCGACGATGAACCCCGGCGTGTCGCCCTCGAGGAGGTCGTTCACCATGCCGGTCAGCTCGGGAATCGCAGGGATCACCTTCTTGGCGCCCCGCCACACCGGATTGCTCGGGTCCACCACCCTGTCGATCGCGTCGAGCACGGCATCCCGGACCTTGTCGTCGATCAGCCCCCACGGATCGCTCACCGGGTCCCGCCAGGAACCGCTCCCCTTCGGGTGCGCGCTGGGCCACGGAAGGATGTCGCGCAGGCGATCGACGTCGGGCCGCCAGGCTCCCACGCCGCCCGGGCCGCCCGGGCCGCCCGCGTCGGAGGACGCCTCGTCCTGCTGGTCGGCGTGATCGCGCAGCGTCGAGGCCTGCTCCTCCAAGCGGGCGGCCAGCAGCATCAGCCGGTCGGCGATCGAGGCGCTCTCAGCACGGAAGGCATCGGCATCCGGACCCACCCAGGTGACCCCCTGCACCAGGTGCACAGTGTGCCGCGCCGTCTCCTGCAGCAGATCGGTGCGCTGCGCGAACAGTGCCGAGGTCTCGCGGAGCAGTGCCGTGTCCGCGCCGAGGAATCCGCTCATGGGGCCCGACGGTATCCCGCTGCGGGCGGGATCGACATGGGGAGCACTCCCCATCCGGTCACACGGTGTCCGTCCGCAGCGCCTCGGCCAGGTGCTCGGCCTGGCGGATCGCCAGGGCCACGATCGTCAGCGTCGGGTTGGCGGCGGCACCGGTGGTGAACTGCGACCCGTCGGAGATGTACAGGCCCGGCACGTCGTGCGCCCGGCCCCACCGGTCGACCACGCCGTCCTCGGGCCGCTCACTCATGCGGCAGGTGCCGAGGTTGTGGGTCGAGGGGTACGGGGTGGTGCGGTGGGTGCCGGTCGCCCCGACCGCGCTGTAGAGCTTCTGCGCCTGGGTGTAGGCGTGCTCGCGCATGGCGATGTCGTTGGCGTGGTCATCGACGTGGACGTGGGCCACCGGGAGCCCGTGCTGATCGGTGACGGTCGAGTTCAGCGTCACCCGGTTGGACTCCTGGGGCATGTCCTCCCCCACCAGCCAGCAGCCGGCCGTCCGCTCGTAGGCGTCCAGCAGCCGGGTGAAGCTCGGCCCCCAGGCACCGGGATCGACGAAGCTGGCCATGAACGCGGGCCCCAGCGAGATGGTCTGGATGTAGTAGCCGCCTGCGAAGCCGCGGGTGGGGTCGTGCACGGATTCGTCGGCGATGTTGCCGGCCATCGTCTCGCCGCGGTACATCCGCACCGGCTCGTCGAACTGCGCGTACACGCTGCCGGTCATGTGGCGCATGTAGTTGCGGCCCACTTGGCCGGAGGAGTTCGCCAGCCCGTCGGGGAACAGCGAGGAGGAGCTCAGGTGCAGCAGGCGCGGCGTCTCGATGGAGTTCCCGGCCACGCACACCACCTTCGCGGCCTGGCGGTGCAGGGTGCCGTCCCGGTCGAGGTACAGCACGGCCTCGACCCTCCCGGCCCGGTCGTGCAGGATCTGCGCGACGTGGCAGTCCGGTCGCAGGTCCAGCTTGCCGGTCGCCAGCGCGCGGGGGATCTCCCGCACCATCGTGGACCATTTCGAACCGTTCTTGTCGCCCTGGAAGTTGAAGCCGTCCTGGATGGAGGCGGAGCGGCCGTCGTACGGCGGGTCGGGCAGCCAGTCGAGGTCGTCGAAGCCGCGGTCGATGTACCCGCCCTTGTCGAAGGAGGGGCCTTCGTAGCCGAGTGCGTCCCACACCTCCTCGTCCTCGTAGAGGCTGACCACGACCGTCTGCCGCACGAAGCCGAAGAAGGTGGTGTGCTGGACGCGCAGCAGCAGCGGGAGCGCCTCCTGTGCGGTGAGCTCGGTGAAGCGCCCGTCCGCGAGGGCCTGGAGGGAGTCGAGGCCCTGGATGAGCTTCACCCGCATCCAGGTGGTGTCCTCGGCCGCGGCCTGCACCGTGGCGGCCGCGCGGCGGTAGGCGGCCTCGGGGACCGCCTCGTGCGGGAACGCCGCCTTGATCAGGGCGACGAGGGTCTCGGTGGCCTCGTCGCCGCCCTCGATGTCGTTGATGGTGTCGCCTGCGTGCGGGGCACTCATGGCCTCTCCTTCCACTGCGTCCTCGTCAGTGACCTGGAGCACACGCTAGGCAGCGGCGGTGGGCGCGGCAATCGGCCTTATCGCCGGGCGAGAAGCGGCCGACGGGGGCCGGCACACCGGCGAACCGCGGCCGCGGCGAACCGCCCGCGAGTCCTGCTCAGGCGTGAGGGCCGCCGAGCCGGTAGGCGCGCCCGGCCCGGGAGGCGCAGGCCCGCAGCCGGTCCTCGATGTGTCGCACCCTCCCCGCGTAGGCGGCCACCGGCGCGGAGAGCGCGACGGTGCCCAGCAGCATCCCGTCGTCGGCCGTGATGGTGGCGGCCAGGCAGTCGGTCCCGGGCACGAACTCCTGGTGCTCCCAGGCGATGCCGCGCGCCGCGATCTCCTCGAGCTGGCGGCGCAGCCGGCCGGGGTCGGTGACGGTGCGATCGGTGAGCGCCCGCAGCGGGCCGTGAGCCAGATAGGCCTCCCGCTCCTCGAGCGCCAGGGAGGCGAGCCCCGCCTTGCCGAAGGCGGTGGCGTGGGGGCTCTCGTGGAACCCGAAGGTCAGCCGGGACAGCCGCGGCGCCTGTGGCGAGTCGGAGACGTGCACCACCACGAAGTCGGTACCGCGGTGGATCGCGAGATAGGCGGCCATCCCCAGGTCGCGATGCAGGGCGTGGACCTCCTCTCGGACCGCGCGAGGGATCCCCAGGTGCTCGTGCAGCCCCACGGCGAGCCGGTGCAGCTTGTACCCGAGCGCGAAACGCTTCTCGTCCCGCAGGTGGACGAGGTACTCGGCGCGGATCAGCTCCTGGGCGATCCGGTAGACCGTGGGCAGCGGGATCCCGGTGGCGTCCGCGATCCCG
>CAZHSL010000157.1:0-6383 GCA_964535185.1 uncultured Corynebacterium sp. | reverse complement strand
GCCGTCGTCATCCTGGTCATCACCGCGATCTTGGCCATGCTGGTCAAGAAGGGCGTGGCCGGGCTGACGCAGAAGGTGCCGGCACTGCGCCGACCCGGCGTCGACGGCGCCGCCCTCGGCAACTCGATCGGCACTATCGCCTCGATGGTGATCTGGCTGCTGGGCCTGATCATCATCCTCGGGGTCTTCGAGCTCTCGCAGGTGCTCTCGCCCGTCATCTCGATGCTCGAGCAGGGCCTCGGCTTCATCCCGAACATCATCGGCGCCGTCTTCGTCTTCATCATCGGCCTGACGATCGCGAAGATCGTACGGGCCCTGATCACGACCGCGCTGAACGCCGTGGACTTCGGCAAGCTGCTGGGCACCGCCCAGTCGGGCTTCGACAGGGCCACCGGAGGGGTGACCAGCGCGGGCCGCCCCGCCGAGCCGGCAGCGGGCGCCGTGCCCCCGCAGGGCGGCCCCGCCGCCCCGGCGGCTGCACCGTCCCCGGCCTCGAAGGTGCCCGAGATCCTGGCCTCCGTGGTCTTCGCGCTGATCATGATCGTGGTGTCGATCGCGGCGCTGCAGATCCTGGGCATCGCCTCGATCTCGGATCCGGCCTCCGCGATGCTCACCGCGGTGTTCACGGCGATCCCGAACATCGTCGCCGCCGCCGTGCTGGTGGGCATCGGCGTGCTCGTGGCCCGCTTCGTCTCCGGCCTGTTCCGCCCGATCCTCGAGGGATCCGGCATCGACGGCTGGCTGACCAGGCAGGAGATCCTCCCGCAGGGCTCCTCGGCCACCCCGACCGTGCTGCGCGTGGTCGAGATCGCCGTGGTGCTGTTCTTCGCGGTGATGGGCGCCCAGGCGCTCGGCTTCCCCCAGGTCACCGCGATCCTCTCGGAGATCCTCGAGCTGGGCGGCAACGTGCTGTTCGGCGGTGCGATCATCGCGGCCGGCTTCTTCCTCGCCACGATCGTCGGCAAGGTCCTCAAGGGCACCTCCGGCACCGTCGTGAAGTGGGCGGTGATCATCCTGTTCGTCGCCATGGGGCTGAAGTCCATGGGCGTGGCCGACTCGATCATCGAGATGGCCTTCGGCGCCCTGGTGATCGGCGCCGCCGCCGCGGCGATGCTGGCCTTCGGCCTCGGCGGCCGCGAGGCCGCAGCGCGTCAGCTCGCCAAGCTCGAGAAGGCGCAGGCGGCGAAGCCCGCCGAGCCCGCACCCGGCCCGGTGCCGCCGCGCCCCGAGGGCTGAACCGCCTCGGATGCCGCGTCCGATCGGTCGGGGCTCCGGGCGGCGCCGGTGATACGGTCGCCGCACGGACGCCCCGACCGTGAGGAGGAGCCATGAACAGCACTCTCGACGGACGCACGATCCTGCTCCTGAGCAGCAACTTCGGCACCGAGACCGACGAGATCCGCGGACCCATCGCCGCCCTGCGCGACGCCGGCGCGACCGTCACCGTGGCGGCCCCGGAGACCGGCGTGATCGCGACCCTCGAGCGCGACCGGAAGCCCGGCCCGGAGGTCCCCGTCGACGCCGCGCACGACTCCGTCAAGGCGGCGGACTTCGACGCCCTGGTGCTGCCCGGCGGCACCCTCAACGCCGACGCGCTGCGCGGCGACGAGACGGCGCAGTTCCTCGCCCGCGCCTTCGCGGCCGACGGCAAACCCGTGGCCGCGATCTGCCACGCGCCCTGGCTGCTGGTCGAGACGGGCCTGGCGGACGGCCGCGAGCTCACCTCGGTCCCCACCATCCGCACCGACCTCGTCAATGCGGGCGGGCGCTGGGCCGACGAGGAGGTGGTGGTCGACGACTCGGCCGGCTTCCGCCTCATCACCTCCCGCACCCCCGATGATCTCGACGCCTTCAACGCCGCGATCATCGACGCCCTCAGCTGACCTTCGAGGAGGACCCCATGACACAGCCGCAGAACCCCGCCGACGATCCCGAGCTCGACCTGCTCGCCGAGACCAGCGAGGACGAGTACTCGCGCAGCGCCGGCGAGGAGCCGGGCGAGGTGAGCATCGACGACGTCCTCGAGACCGACCGGGTCGTGGCCGAGGGGCCGGACTCGCGCAACGCCGACGGGTACGGCTTCGACGAGGACCTCGACCGCGGCGGGGACGACGCCACCGCGGCCGAGCAGGGCAACCGCGAGCAGGACCGCATGGAGGCCGAGGACGGCGAGGAAGAGCTGCCCGAGCTGCCCGAGGAGCTCTGAGCCTCAGCCGGCCAGGACGGCGAGGATCCTCTCGTCGACCGCGGTCCGTGCGCGCAGGTGCTGGTCGACGTCGTAGGAGAACGACGAGTAGGTCAGGGTGCCTCCCTCGTCGATCAGCGCCGTCGCACTGGGCCGGTCCGTGAGCTCCGCGAGCCAGGTCAGCGCCCGGTGGTCGGCCATCGCCTGCGCGAACACGCGGTGGCGCAGGGAGGGCCAGGGCGTGCCGTTCGGGCCCGGGTAGACGGCGAAGGCGTCACCCCCGAAGAACGGGCCGCCCGCGCAGGTGTCCTCGAACGGGTCGATCGGCCGCAGCGCGAACTGCGCCCACCAGAAGTTGAAGCCCCAGTGCAGGAAGCCGGGGGCGTCGTGCGCGAACAGCTGCCGCCCCAGCACCCGGTTGCGCACCGACGGCAGGGCGATGAAGCGGTTGGCGACGTCCCGGTTCTGGGAGACGCAGTAGTAGACCCACGGGCGCCGGCCGGCCTCGAGGAACGGGCCGACGTGATCCGTCGCGACGATCGGGGTGTCCACCACGCCCTGCTCGGCGAAGGCGAGTGAGCTGAGGGCGTCGACCACGTCCGCGCCCGCCAGGAGGTCCTCGACCTGGCGCTTCGCGGCGCGATAGGACTCGAGCTGGTCCTCGTGCGGCTCGTCCGAGATGTGCCAGAGCACCTGGCCGTCCCAGTGCGCCTCCAGATGGGCGCGCAGGGCGGGGATCAGCGCCTCCAGCAGCCGGCGGTACTCGGGATCCGTCGCCGCGACGTGCCAGCCGAAGCGGTGCTCGAGCCCGTCGGCCGTCTCCACCTGGATCGCCGGGGTGTGCTGCGCGCCCCACTGCGTGAACAGGTGCGCGATCTCGATGCCGGTGAAGCCCAGCGTGCGGCACAGGGCCAGCCAGCGGTCCAGGCGGGTGAGGTCGAAGGAGTACTCGCCGCCCTCCTCGCGGATGCCGACGAGCTGGACGAACGGGCGGGTGTGCCCCTCGGCGGTGTCCAGCGGGGGCGTCCACACCGGGGTGAGCACGCTGTTCACGTCCATCTCCCGGGCGGAGGCGAGGAACGCCTCGATCAGCTCCCAGTGCCGTTCGGAGAACACCTCGACGTCGTAGTGGGTCGAGAGGCTGTCGGCGTGGAACCAGTGGGTGTTGGTGATCGTCAGCGGCGGCAGCCGGTGCGGGTGCACCCGCAGCCGCAGCACCTGCTCGACGAGGACGTGCCCGGTCTCGGCGGCGGCGAGCGTCAGCGTCAGGTCGTGCTCGCCGGGAGGGGCGTCGACGAGGTCGATCCACAGCGCCTCCCAGATCCCGCGCTCCACGCGCACGACCCCGTCGGGAAGCGGCTCGAGCAGGTCCGGGTACTCGCCCGGGGCGGTCGCGAGGTAGTGCTCGTCGGGGTCCGCGGGGGCGGGGGAGGAGACCGGCACCCGACGCACCGCGTGGACGCGGGCGCTGCCGGCGACCTCCCCGGACAGTGCGATGCGCAGCTGCGTGGGATCGTCCGCCCCGAGGCGGAGCGCGAGCTGGAGCGACAGCACCTCGCCGAGGAACCCCGAGGCATGGACGCCGCCGATCGGGGCGGCCGGGCGCGGGGCGTCCGCACCCAGCACCTTCTCCAGGGAATCGGTCAGGACGGTCTGCACGGTCATGCTCCTCGAGGGGGACGGCGGTGTCGCGGGCACGGGGCCCGCCGGCCATCCTGGCATCAGATCGATAATTCCGTTGCCCAGTACCGCGCCCGCCCCTACGGTGGAGGCACACAGGGAAGGAGGTGATCCGAGAAGTGATTTCTTATCGGACATGTGAGGTGGCTCGCCGCTGAGGCGACCGTTCATCCGGACGCGCAGCGAATACCACCGAGCTGCCGGGACCCCCAGGGGTCGGACCTCGTCCTTCCGACCAGCGCACCGCGCGACCTGGGGGTCCTCCCCTGCCCGGGCGCGCCGGCCGATACCCTGCGAGCATGACGAACGCCTCGCAGTACGCACCGGTCGAGCTGATCTCCGCGCACATCGACGAGCAGGCCGTGATCCGGTCGACGGGTGAGCAGCGCCCCGTCGTGCTCCTGCTGCACGGCCTGGGCAGCGACGAGCGGGATCTCGCCGGCCTGGTCCCCTTCCTCCCCACAGAGTTCGCCTACGCCTCCCTGCGCGGCATCCACCGCTACGTGCAGGGCTACGCCTGGTTCGAGATGCCGATGGATCCCGAGCGCCCGGAGTCGCTGCAGACCTCGGCCGCCGCGGTCGAGAGCTGGATCGCGCAGCAGACCGCGCCGGTCGTCGGCGCCATCGGCTTCTCCCAGGGCGGGGCCCTCGCGCTGCAGCTGCTGCGCCGCGACCCCCGAGCTCTCGACTTCGTCGTGAACCTCTCCGGCTTCCCGTTCCCAGGGCCGCTGCCCGGCGACGGCGCGCTCGCCGAGGTGCGCCCGCCGGTCCTGTGGGGGCACGGCGGGATGGACCCGTACTTCGCCGACGGGCGCGAGGAGGCGGTCCGCGAGTTCCTGACCGCCCACACCCGGCTCGAGGAGGAGCGCCGGCCGCAGCTGGGGCATGCGGTGGACGAGATCGAGCTGCGCGCGGTCGCGGCGTTCCTGCAGCGGCGGGCGGCGGAGCGCTGACGCGCCGGTGTCCACATCCCCGAGGTGCCTGCACGGCGCTGACCGGGGAACGTAGACTGCTGTCGCGAACTTTCATTCTGCGGGGACGGGGGTCCTCCGCTGTGCTCAGGAGGGGTCATGCACGAAGTCGTCCGCCCGCTGTCCGGTCGCCCGGGATCGAGGATCTCCGGGACGCGTCTGCTGCTCATGCTCCTGGCCGGGGTCGCCGCACTGCTCACCCTGGCCGCCTGCGGCGAAGTCGACAACTCGACCGAGATCTCCTCTGACGGCTCCGGGGTGCAGACCCTGGCCGTCAGGATCTCCGAGGCGGACATGGAGAAGATCGAGGGCGGGGCGGCGACCGTCGAGGCCACGATCGAGGAGAGCAACCCGGGGCTGACCTACGAGGGGATGACGGAGGACGGCACCGACACCGTCTTCACCATGGCGCTCGAGTTCGCCGACGCGGAGGACTACGCCGCCAAGGCGCAGCCCGTGCTCGCCGCCGGCGGGCTGACGAAGACGGCCGAGGTGACGTTCACGCCGCCGAGCCCCCCGTTCAGCTCCGGCTACACCCTCACCCGCAACTTCACCGCCGGCGATCTCACCCGCTGGGCGGTGAAGGCGCTGGTCGAGGCGGAGAAGATCGACGGCGCGACCGAGAGCGACATCGACAGCGCACTCGAGCAGGGCGAGGTCACGGTGACGGTCGACGACGCCGATCTCGAGCAGACCACGTACGCGAGCCAGGACAGCGCCGCGGTGTGGAGCAACGCCGACACCGTCGGCTTCGACAGCGTCAAGGTGGTGACCGCCGGTGCGGAGGACCCCGCCGCGGACTCCTACACCCGCACGATCACCTACGAGCTGCAGCGAGCGACGTACCTCGATGCGAAGGACGACTTCGACTCCTTCTTCGAGGCCGCGACCCCGGACGGCGGCGAGCTGACCCCCGCGGGCGCGACCGGGACCACGTGGGTGATCGCCTTCCCCGCCGGGACCGCCGAGCAGGTCGCCGGCTGGACCGACACCGCGCTGGCGACCACCGGCAGCGTCTTCTCGGTCGAGGCCGGTCCGAACCCCGAGGATCCGTTCTCGATCGACACGCGGGTGGTCGACACCATCGAGTGCACGGTCGCGTGCGGAGAGATGGGGCATCTCGAACAGGCCCTCGAGGTGCCCGTCGGGTTCAGCGGGAGCTCGGCCGACGCCCCGGCCGACCCCGAGGCGGCCGGCACCGAGGAGGTCTCCCTCGAGGGCGGCACCGAGCCGCAGGTCTTCACCAGGACGATCGTCTTCCGCACCGCCGAGTACGACGTCGTCGTGGATCGGGCAGGCGGGGGCTCCGTCACCATGGCGCTCTCGCTCCCGGAGGAGGACGAGGCGGTGGTGACCGAGGAGAACATCCTCGCCTTCCTCGGCGAGGACGCCGAGCGCTCCGAGGCCGACGGCGTGGTGACGTACACCCGGACCGCGGAGGCGGACGAGGCCGAGGACTTCCCCGGCGCGCTGCAGAAGCTCGGCTTCGAGGGCGCCGAGGGCCCGCCCGTGATCTCCGTGGACGAGCGCGGCGACGGCGACTACCG
>CAZHSL010000156.1:0-6392 GCA_964535185.1 uncultured Corynebacterium sp. | reverse complement strand
ACTCCGCCTCCAAGGCGGCGGTGATCAACATGAGCCAGGTGATGCGCGAGGAGCTCGCGATCTACGGCACGCGCGTGGTGTGCCTGTCCCCCGGTCGCACCGCCACCGCGCTGCGCAAGACCCTCGCCCCGGACGAGGACCCCAGCACGATCATGCAGCCCGGCCACGTCGCGCAGGTCATCAACACGATGTCCTCGCCGGTGGGGCGGTTCATCGACTCGGAGAACATCGTCGTGCGCCAGTGAGCGCACGTCCCTCGGCGCGAGCGGCCCCGGACCGCTCGCACCGAGCGGACGTCGAAGGGCCCCGCGGAGTTCCGCGGGGCCCTTCGACATGTCGGGCCCCGTGCCGGGCCCGTCCTGGCGAGCGGCTGCTACTTCTTCGCGGCCGCCTTCTTCTTGGGAGCGCGCGAGTCCGTGAACCTCTTGTACGCCGCGCACACCTCGTCGGCTCCGCCGTCCATCACGACCTTGCCCTCGTGCACCCACAGCACCCGCGTGCACATGCTCTTGATCGTGTTCAGCGAATGGCTCACCAGGAACACCGTTCCCGCCGCCTCGCGGACCTCGTCCATCTTCGCCTTCGACTTCGCGCGGAACGCGGCGTCCCCGGTGGCCAGGGCCTCGTCGATCATGAGGATGTCCGGGACGGCCGAGGCGGAGATCGCGAAGCGCAGCCGCGCCCCCATCCCGGAGGAGTAGGACTTCATCGGGAGGTTCACGAAGCTCCCGATCTCGGCGAAGTCGACGATGTCGTCCATCCGCTCCCGGACCTCCTTCTTGGACAGGCCCAGCGCGAGCGCGCCGATCATGATGTTGCGCTCACCGGTGAGGTCCTTCATCAGCACGGCGTTGACGCCGAGCAGAGCCGGGTTGCCGGCCACGTGCACGGTGCCGGCCGCCGGCGGGATCAGACCCGCGATGGCGCGCAGCAGGGTCGACTTGCCGGAGCCGTTGACCCCGATGATGCCGATCGCCTCGCCGTGGCGGGCGGCGAAGCTGATCCCGCGCACCGCCTTCACCTCGCGCACCGGCGGCTGTTTCGCGCCGCGGCGCACCAGGCGGCCGAGCACGCCCCAGTCGCGTCCGGGGCCGTGCCCGACCTTCTTGGCGCCGAAGACCCGGTAGGAGACGTGCAGATCGTTCACCAGGAGGGAGAGCTGCTCGTTCGGGACCTCGAGCACCGGGGTGTCGTCGAGCTCGTCCTCGTCGACCTCGAAGTCGACCTCGTCGGTGTCAGTCACGACCGTACTTCTCCTCTCCGGCCCAGAAGATCAGGAACCCGATCACGCTGAACAGCACCGCCCAGATCACGCCGACCAGCCACATGACGGCGTCCGGGGGGTAGGCGGGCTCGTCCAGGATCGAGGACCGCACCAGGTAGAGGTACACAGCCACCGGCTGGTACTCCAGGAGCCATCCCCAGCTGTACTGGCCGAGGTACCGCTCCACGGAGAAGATCACGCCGGAGGCGTACATCAGGATCCTCAGGAAGTGGGGCAGCAGGTTGTCCAGGTCCGGGGTCATCGCCACCCAGCGCGCCACCATGAACGCACACCCGGTGGAGAACAGCCACAGCAGGAAGATCGCGGGCAGCAGCAGCAGCCAGTACGCGTCGATCGTGACCTTGCCGGACATCGGCAGGAATCCGGAGGCGTACGAGATCACACACATGACCACGATGGCCGGTCCGAGGATCATCAGTTCGGCGAGCACACCGGCGGTCGGGAGCACGGCCCGCGGGAACTGCACCGATCTCACCAGGTTCATGTTCTTGTTCAACGAGTGCGCGCCCGCCATGACGGAGCGTTCGAAGAAGCGGAACATGAACACACCGACCACGATGAATGCGATCGTGTTCTCGATGCCGGCCCGGCCCACGTTCAGCAGAAATCCGAAGATCAGCACGTACACCGAGGCGTTGATGGTCGGCGAGACGAGCGCCCAGATCTGACCGAGGTAGGTGTTCTGGTTCTCGGCCTCCGCCTTGGACGAGGCGAGCACCTGGATGAAGGAGCGCCGCCGCCACAGCTCCTTGAAGTACGGGATCAGCTGGGGCCGGACACCGATCTGCTCCAGGTCGTTCTCCTGGACGGCGGACTCCACCGACGCCTGATCGAAGACGCGTTCCAGCGGTGGCGGCACCAGGGGTGCCTCCACCTGCTCTGCCTCGCCTGCGCTCACTACGACTGCTCCATTCCTGCCGGGACCGTTCGCACTCGCGGGTCTCGGGGCAGTGGCCCGGTGAGGAGGGCGCCGTGGCCCCGTTCGCCGTTCCACGTGACGGCCCACTCTACGACGGGCGGCCATCTCTCCCCAGCACCGGTGACGCAGGTCGCTGGTCGCTCGGCGGGCGCGAGCGCTCCCCGCCCCCGGCCGCTGCGGACCGCGGCCCGGCGCTCACGAGGTCGCCGCCGAGTCGGGATCCGACGCCGCGGGCACGATGTCGCCGAGGCCGAGCTCCTCCCGGGCGACCGTCACGAAGCGCTCCGCATAGGTCTCGCGCGGGATGTCGCCGAGATAGTACGTCGCCCAGCGGCGACGCTCCTCGCGGCGGGAGTCGGTGCGCAGCAGTTCGTCGAGCACCCCGTCGAGGTCCCTCGGCGCGGTGCCCTCGACCTCGAGCACGTAGGCGGCACGCGCCATCGGGAACTGCTCGGCGAACCGGGCCGCATCGGTGCGCGGGGAGACCATGGACAGCGGCTTGCCGGAATGGAGGAAGTCACCCACCACGCCGGAGACGTCCGCGATCATCGCGTCGGCGGTGTTGAAGCAGTCCACGACGCTCATCTCGCGCTCCGCGACGGTCCCGAACAGGTGCTCGCGCCCGGTCGCCGCGGCATCCGTCGCGAGCACGGCCCGGATCTCCTCGCACGCCGCTCGCAGCACCGGGTCGTCCTTGCTGTAGGGATGCGGTCGGAACACCACCCTGCATCCCCGCTCCAGCAGGCCGCGGACGATGGTCGGCCCCGCCGGCAGAGACGAGTAGTTGGTCTCGGCCTGGTTGCCGAGCCAGGTGGGCGCGTACAGCACCGAGGGCGTCCCGAGCTCTCGGACGGCGGCCCGTTCGCCGTGGATGCCCTCGACCTGTGGGCGCCCGGTGATCCGGAAGATCCCCGGCGGCATCGGGACCCCGTACCTCTCGAAGCGGTCGATGGCGGCCTGACCCGCGACGAAGTTCAGGTCGTACATCCGGGTGACGGGGCTGGCGCTCGAGGCCTTGTCCGATTCGCCGTGGAGGAGCTGGATGTGCGTCAGCTGCGAGTACCGCACCATGTGGTTGTTGCGCATCGCGTTGTTGACGTAGAAGACGCCGCGCACGGAGGGCACGATCAGGTCGTCGAGGTCCGTCAGGGAGCGGCGCAGGATCACGGGATGGCCGGTCGCCTCGCTGAGCTGCCGGAACGCGGACGCCGACCGGGTGACGAGCATGAAGGGGACGCCGAGCCGTTCGAGATGGGGCAGCCACATCGTCACCTGGAAGGCCGACCCGCGCGGGGCGTGCCAGTACAGGTAGAACACCGGGCCCATCGTCTCGAGGACCTGCGGGAGCTCCGCCTGGAACCGTCGTCGCTCCTGGATGCGTCGCGCGACGTCGAGCTGTGCGAGCAGGAGGACGCCGACGGTCGCGACCGCGAGCAGGAGCGCGATGAGCAGCAGCGGCGCCGCGGCGAGCGGCGCCAGGACCAGCATCAGCAGGCAGAGCATGCTCAGCGGGAGCGCGACCCCGTAGCGGAAGGAGGCCGTGCTGCGCGAGCGATGCCCGGGCACGTGCGCCGCGTAGGGGACGGCGTACCTGCTCGATGCCCGGAGCACCTTCTCCATGCCGAGGGCCAGGATGCTCAGCACGCCGGCGGTGATCGCGACGCCGCCGAGCCGATCGATGTCGTGCAGCTGCACGAGCGCGGCCGCGAGCAGGAGGTACCGCGCGGCGAGGGAGCGGCCGAGGCCTCCGACCCGCCCTCGCGGCCTGATCAGGGTGCGCCGCTTTGCCCAACCGATGACCAGCAGCGTGGCCAGGCCCGCGAGCACGGACCAGAGCATGCGCTGCTGCACGAGGGCGGTGAGCACAGCGAGCGCCGCGAGCGTGTTGATGAGCACAGGCCGGATCGACAGCATCTTCGCGATCCGGGTGAGGCCGATCGATGTCACTGGGCTTCCATTCCTCACTGCTGCGCGGCGCCTACCGGCGCCGGGTCGGGTCCGCCCGATCCTCGCACATCGGCCCCGCGCGTCCTGCGGCGGGGCACCGCCGCGACGTCCGACGCCCGTCGTGACCTCGCATATGCGCCGATAGTATCGCCGCGCTCAGTAGAGTGGCCCCGCGGCAAGCGGACCGTGACCACGGACGGACGCCTCGACCCTCGTGCCCCGCGCACGTCGTGTCGGCCCGTTCGAGGTCGCCTCACCAGCGAAGGGACGAGAACCAGATGAGCCAGACCGAGGAGCTGACGACCGGATCCGGTCACCGGATGTCCGTGCCCTGGGCCCGGATGAGGAGCCTGCGCCGTCGGTCGACGCAGACCCTCTTCGCCTTCGCCCCCCTGGTGCTCCTCGCCGCGGGCCTCCCCCCGGCCCTCGCCGTGCTCCCGGCCGTCTATCCGCTGTTCATCCTGATCCGCCGCGGAGTGCGCCGCCTCCGCAGCGGGGTGACCCGCACGGGCATCGCCGGTGAGCACGGGATCCGCCTCCTGCTGGCCGTGCTGCCGCTCGGGGTCGCCTGGGCGCTCGGCACGTCGGGCCCCTTCGGATGGGTGACCGTCGCCCTGTTCGGCCTGCTCCCCCTCGCCGAGTTGCTCGTGGTCCGGGTGGCGCCCGGCCGCAAGCTCCGCGTGAGCAACCTGCCCGGCATCGAGGACAGCCGCGGGCCCAAGTTCCCGGTGAACCTGGTCCTGGCCGTCGATCTCTCCATCACGGCGCTCGCGGTCGTCCTGCTGCTGGTGCGCCTGCCCGCCGGTGCACTGATGGTCCTGCCCGTGCTCGCGCTGCTCCTGGCCGGTTACTCGGCGCTGGACTCCTACCGCCGCATCCGGGAGTCGGTGAACTCGGACAACAACCTGTACGGCGCGGTCGAGGCGTACGACCCGAAGTTCGTCCTCTACTACGGCGTGCCGGCCGGCTCGGCCTACCAGATCGGCATGTGGATCGACTACCTCGAGCGGATCGGCGAGCGGTTCATCGTGGTCCTGCGCCGCACCTCAGCGTTCCGGGAGATCACCAGGCTCACCGACGCGCCGGTCGTGGTGCGCACCAACATCTGGCAGCTCGACGACGTCATCACGCCGACGATGACGGCCGCGTTCTACGTGAACAACTCCGCGCCCAACGTGCACCTCGTGCGCTACCCGCATATGACGCATGTCCAGCTGCTGCATGGAGACAGCGACAAGGCCTCGAGCTTCAACCCCGTGACGGCGCTGTACGACAAGATCTTCGTCGCAGGCCAAGCCGCGATCGACCGCTACGCGAACAATGGCGTGCACATCCCGGCAGAGAAATTCACGATCGTCGGCCGCCCGCAGGTCGAGACCGTGGAACAGCAGGGCCAGCACAACATCCCTGTGAACACCGTCCTCTACGCGCCCACGTGGGAGGGTCACTACGCGGATACGAACTACGGCTCGCTCCCCGTGGGCCCGGACATCGTCCGGGAGCTGCTGTCGCGCGGCATGACGGTGATCTTCCGCCCTCATCCCTTCAGCTACCGCAATCCCGAGGCGCGGGAGAACATCCGCGAGATCCACAGCCTCCTCGAGGCTGACGCGCAGGCCACCGGCCGGCCTCACCTCCACGGCGCCGCCGCCGAGAAGGAGCTGGACGCCTTCGGCTGCTTCAACGCCGCGGACGCCATGATCTCCGACGTCTCCTCCGTGGTGCCGGACTTCCTGTACTCGGGCAAGCCGTACGGGCTGGTCACGATGACGTCGACCGTCGACGAGTTCGAGCGGGCCTTCCCCCTCGCGCGCTCCGCGTACGTCATCACGAAGGACCTCACGAACCTCGAGGCGGCCCTGGACGAGCTCCTGGTCACCGATCCCAAGGCCGATCAGCGCAAGGCGACCCGCGAGTACTACCTGGGCCCGTTCGCCCCGGAGAACTATGCGGACGCCTTCGTCACCGCCGCCCGCCACGTGGTCAACGTCGAGCGCAAGCCCGTCGCCGCCTTCGCCGCACACGTCGAGGAGGAGGAGAGCCGGGACGCGGAGACCGAGGCCACCGAGACGGATGCCGCCGAGACGAACGGCGAGAGCGAGCGCGACAACGGCCAGGAGGCGTGAGCCGGCCCCGGTCGGGGTGGACCGGGACCGGCCGCCCTCACGCGCGGCCCGGCCTCACCCCTCCGGGCGCCCCTGCCGCCAGTACCCCATGAAGGAGACCTGCTTGCGGTCCAGG